>USSR01000191.1 GCA_900557355.1 uncultured Bacteroides sp. | reverse complement strand
ACACTAACAGCTTACAAAGTTACACGATTATTTCTCATTGACCGCATGAAGAGAGAAAAAAGTCCATAAAGGCATAGATCGGAGAAAGAATGATAACTTCAACTGAATAGTTTTCAAGATGTACCGCTTTCTCCTTTTTTATACCACTCCATTTGATGTTTGATAAGCTATATAATGAAGCTGCACAGTTCTACACACGATATGTGCATAGCTCTGTGCAGCCTCTCTATAACGTTTCTATTTTAAACCGGAGAAATCACAAAAAAGAGGATAATGTGTAGAAGCAACGGTCACATCTACTCCCGACAGACTTTCTATCACATCAACCTGTGTCACATTTACGTTGTGACTCTTCAAAGACACGATAAAGTCAAGGCGACGTTTCTTACCACTGACTTCGGTAGACTTATCGGCACTAAGAAGATTCCAGTTACTCTTCACCATTTGGAAAAATTCGCTTTCCAAGTCGCCCTCATTGAAGTATCCTAACAAGAATGCAGGTTTATTATAGGCAGACAGTTTCGTTTCTAACGTTTGAAGGGCCTCTATACGCTTTGCCATATCCGTATCGAAGTTGGTACTGGCTACTACAAACTTTTCATATTCCACTACCATGGCTGCACGCATCTCGCTCTTTCCCGCCATTTGGTATCTGTCTACACTTACAGGTTCTTCTTTTGTCAGTATACCAACACCGAATTCACCGCCTTTATAATCAATGGCTTTAGCAAAGTAATCATACATATTTGCTTTCTGTGCCAGTACGTTCAACTGGTCGATACCTTCCGAACGTTCCGTCTCCTTATCCAGTCCCTGCAAGCAGACAATATCCGCATTCATTTTGGCGATAATACGTCCTGTCCGGTCGTAATCAATCACGCCATCTGTACCTTTACAATAGGTCAGGAAATAGTTACCTATGCGCAGGTCACCTTCTGCCTTCGGATATTCTTCAAGTCCGGTCGGCTTCTTAAAATCACAATAAAGTGGATAATGGTCGGAAGTTATTGCTACGTTGACACCATCCAGGTTGTATATTACATTCGATTTTACCACAGTGGTAGGTGGAGTTTTCAAAGTAACGACAAAATCAATCCGTTTGGTAGCCTGTCCGGTAGGAAAAGTGTTTTCTGTAGAACTGACAACCTCCCATTCTTTCTTCAGTTCCGTAAAGAATGTGCCATTCATCAAGTCCTCGTTAAAGTCACCAGCCATATAAACCACTTTATTATATGTTTTGGCAAGGTCTGTGAGCTGTTTTGCAGATTCAACTCTATTATTCTCTTCCAAAGCCAAGTGGGTGGAGATAACTACATAGTTCTCAAATTCGGCTATGGCAGCAGAACGGAGTTCGGCACCGGGAAGGGGATAAGTCTTCGTGCTGATCGGCGTCCCTTTGAACAAAAGGCCATTACCGTATTCACCACCCTGGTAAGCGATTGACTTACTAAAATAGTAATTCATGCCTGTTTTATCCGCCAAGGTTTTCAGTTGGTCGACTTTATTACTGCGGGTAGTCATGTAGTCCACTTCCTGCAGGCAAACGACATCGGGTTCCATTCCGTTGATAACAGCGGCTGTCCTGTCATAATTAATCACGTCATCGTTACCGGCACAATGCCTTATATTAAAGGTCAACACTCTAAGGTTCCCCTCCCCTTTCGGATAAGTATAGGAAACTTCCTGTTTACCGTAAGGTATCATATTATCGAATTTAGAGTTGTCCATATCGTCGGCACAGGACAAGTTGGCAAACACGGTTGCCAAAAGACATATATAAGAAATCATATTTTTCATAAGAATTTATATTTCTGAATCTAATTAATTAAAGTTCAATCCGTCATTCCAACCGGGATTCTGTGTTATCACACCATTGGACAAAGTACGTTCGCTGATAGGAACAGGGTACAAATAATCTCTGTCTTCATTCCATTTCTTGGTAATCAGACTATGACAGATGATATAACCACTTTCGCCATTCGACAAGCGAATCTGCTCGCCGATCTCTAAATATAAAGGTACATTTCCGGCAGGTTTTGTTCCTACGTAGAAACAGACATCATCCGTACCGTCTTTATCTAAATCGTAAGTTCCGGGCCCGGGAACATAGATTCCCAGCAGATCGTTCTCAAATAGTTTACCTTCTTTCCAACGCATGATGTCGTAATAACGGAAACCCTCCATTGCCAGTTCGATGGTTCGTTCGCGACGGATTTCAAGGATTACTCCCTGATTGGCTCCTTTCACATTCGGATAACCTGTGGCGGCACTCATCAAATACGGGTCGGGTTTTGAATTTGCCAGTTCCATATCCAGATTAGTCATTCCTACCCTGTCTCTAAGTAATTTAATAGATTTATTGATGTCGGCTTGCTTCAAAGTGCCTAGTTCGGCTTTTGCTTCTGCAAAATTCAGATACACCTCTGCCGTGCGGAACAGGGGAATATCGTTGCACGATTTATTATATTCATCGTAGTTAGCCGTCATCGAATATTTTATCAGGTGATATCCGGTCATAGTATAAGCCAGGTTCGGGGCTTCTTTCTTTGTACTTCCGATTCTCGTATATCCAGGGGTACGAATGGTTTGTGCCAGTCGTGGATCCCGATTCTGACATTCCTGATCGAATGTCATCGTTTCATAACCGGCTTTATCCGTGAAACGGCTTCCGTCCGCCATCAGATAAGAATTCACAATCTTCTTGTTCATTCCCGGACGTCCCATTGTGGTGGAGTTCTCATAATTCTGCACATTATGAAGCACAGAAAGAGAAGCTTCATAGTCACGCCCGAAAATCACTTCATCCGCTTGTAGATTTATGGAAGCGAATAAATCCCTGTAAGGTGTGCTGCCCGATTTATAGAGTGTATATCCGCTTTCGTTCATAAAGGTTTCAGAAGCCGAGACACAAGCATTCAGGTATTTTTCACAATCCTCCAGTCCATGATATTTGCGGAAAGTACCCTCAAACAGGCAGACACGGGATTTCAGTGCCAATGCCGTCCACCGGGTCAGTACATACGCATTCTTCGTTTTCGGAAGATTGGCTATCGCAAAATCCAGGTCCTCCCTCATTTTCTGCATGACAAATTCACGTGAGTCCCGGGCTTTATACAATTCGGGATCATCCGAGTCGAGTGCTTTGTCATACCAGGGAATATCGCCATATCTCTTCACCTTCTCAAAGTAGAAATAAGCTCTGAAAAAACGGGCAACACCATCGTAACGGTTACGGGCATTCACTTCCGTGCAGTTATGGGAATACTGCAGATAGAAATTAATATCGCGAAGTGCCGTAAAATTCCAACCGTTTCCTTCATCGGGTATGATGCGCTGTCCGGACATTTCGAGCATCAAGTCGGACTTGACAATCAAATCGGACGACTCGGAATAAATATCGACAGCGGACGGAACCAGATTGTTATAAAACTGATTCGTAAATAATCGCAACTCATCTTCAGTCTTGAAATATACATCCGGATACAGGCGGTCTTTGGGTGTCTTATCCAACCAATCGTCGCAAGACACGAAAGATATCGCCAACGCGAACAACCAAGATACTATATAAACAGGTTTCATAATTCAAATATTAGTTAGTTTAAAAAGTTACGTTCACTCCAAAAGAATAGGTCTTTGACCAGGGATACAACTTTGCGTTACCATTTGCCGATTGGATGGAATTTTCTGCCGATGCTTGTTCCGGATCAATGTAGTCGCTCTTTAGCGGAGAGAAGGTAAACAGATTCTCACCACTGAAATAGATATGCAGGCGTTCTATCTTTACCTTCTTCGTCCATACGGCGGGAATCGTATAGCCTACTGTGATATTCTTCACTCTGCAATAAGCCAGATTCTGCAAATAACGGTCGTTCACCACTCCCAAAGAACGGTTATTGCCGAGGGCAAGATACCCTATCGGACGTGGGAAATAAGCATCGGGATTTTCCGGGCTCCATACCTGGCTCAAGAAATCGCGTGGAATGAACGATGAATACGGACGAGCGTATGGTCCCCAAAAGAATACAGAATTAGTACCCGGATACCAGTCTTGATGTCCTACTCCCTGAAGATAGATGGAGAAGTCGAATCCATACCAGTCGAAACCACCTTGAATACTGTATGTATAGCGCGGCAATGAGTTTCCGATTATTTTGCGGTCGCCCGGATCATCTGCCGTGTTCGAGCCGGAAGATATTGTATGGTCGCCGTCCAAATCAACAAATTTCATATCACCGGCGTGAAGTCCCGGATTCACCTGCGCTGTATTGATAACGAAGTTGACTGCTGTTTGGTCGACGTTATAGTTTGCCGCTTCTTCGTCTGTCCTGAAAAGTCCGTCTACTACATATCCCCAGATATCTCCCAATTTCTGACCTACATAATAATCACTCAATATCTTGGAAGGATTATCGAATTTGGTTATTTCCGATGTATTATCTGCCAAGCCTACGGACAGGTTATAACGGAAAGGTTTGTTTGCCAGTTTGAAAGCATCATTCCAAGTCAGCATCAATTCCCAGCCTTTGGTACGCAAGTTGGCTGCATTTTGCTTGGGCTCGTTGGCTCCATAAGCACCGGGAAGCTTTTTGCCGGAAGTTTGCATACCTTTAGTATCACGAACATAGGCATCGGCAGTCAGGTTCAGGCGGTTGTTCAGGAATCCGAGATCCAGTCCTACGTTCCAAGTCGAAACGGTTTCCCAGGTCAGGTCGGCGGAATTCGGGTCGGAGACACTTGCATAAGAGCCTTTCTTCTGATCGCCAAAGATATAATTCATTGTACCGTTGGTATTAATGGTTTGGATATAATCGTAATATCCTACCTGCTGATTTCCTAACGAACCGTATGAGAGACGCAATTTCACATTATCAATATTCTTCTTTAAATTCCCGAAAAACGGTTCTTCACTGATTCTCCATCCTACGGAAGCCGAGGGGAAGAAACCGAAACGGTGTCCGCTTCTGAAACGTGAACTTCCGTCATAACGTCCGCTTGTCTCAAATAGGTAACGACCTCCTTTATAGGAGTAATTAAGACGATAAAATGCTCCCAAAAGCGCATATTCATTCTGTCCGCCGGACATAGTCATCGCATCTCCGACTGCCAGATTTAAGTCATTCAAGTCATCGGAGAGCAAACCCTGGCGGGAGACTTTGATATCTTTCAGACGCTTGGTTTCATAATTGTAACCTGCCATGATTTTTATCTGATGGTACGCAATATCCAGCATATAATCACCATAAACATTGAAAGCCTGATACCAATGATTGGTCTGTGTTTCCTTCAACTGATTCACACCGCTTCCGGTAGTCAGATAGGATATCTCACCCGGATATTTGGAATATGGTACATTTACTGTTCTGTTCATGGTCTGATAGTTATAGTGCAGGTAGCTGTAGTTTGCACGGACATTCAGGTTCTTCATTACATTGAAACTTGCTTCGAAAGTCGTGGAAAACTCATATCGCTGGTCTTCATTCTTATGTTTTCCATAAGCAAGGATAGCTCCCATGCCATCCAAAACAGCAGAATTGCTCAACGAAGTCAGATACACCGCACTGCCATCCGGATTAATGGGTACAAAGCTCGCCAGTGCATGATTCACCGCAGTATTGAAGTTGTTATTAATACCCGATAATCCCGGATAAGAGTAACTATTATAATGGTACTTCGTGTTATTGCTGATTGTCAGTCGTGGAGTGATCTTTGCCGAGATTTTACTTCTGAAATTATACACCTTGTATTTATCAGGATTCTGTCTGAAGATACCCGTTTGGTCAACTGTATTTCCTGATAAATAATAGTTCAACTTTTCATTTCCCCCACTGACACTGATATTGTGCTCCCACATCGGTCTGTTTTTACGATAAAGATAATTATACCAGTCGAAGTTACCGTAATAGACGTATGTATCTCTTCCGTCACGTTGGTCGGTAACTACCCAGGGACGTTCGGGATTCTCCGTTTTATCATTCCGGCGCAACCAAAGCTGGCGGTAGTCTTCTTCCGTATAGTTGGTATAAGGCTTTCCGTTATAATTGGTATAAAACAAGTCGTTGATGCCTGCCGAATAATATCCCCTGGTTTCAAAATCAGTAGAAGTCGTCTGATTGCTCCATGAATATCTTCCATCATACGAAACGGTAGTCTTGCGGGCGGAGCCTTCCTTGGTAGTCACGAGGATAACACCATAAGAAGCACGAGCCCCGTAAATAGCGGCCGAAGATGCATCTTTTAATACGGAAATGGAAGCGATGTCATTCGGATTCAAGCGGTCGATATCCCCTTCTATTCCGTCAATCAGCACTAATGGCGATGCATTGCCACTGATAGAATTCACACCACGGATATTGATAGTTGCCGAAGCTCCCGGATACCCAGACCCAAAAGTTACATTCATATTGGGCACAGTCCCTTGCAACATCTGTGAGGCTCTCGGCACGGGTCTGTCTTCCATCGCTTTACTGTCTACTACTGCAACAGCTCCCGTCAGGTTTATTTTCTTTTGAGTACCGTAGCCTACCACCACCACTTCTTCCAGCGTAGCCGTATCCTCCCGGAGTATTACTCTCGAAGATTTCTGCAAGTCGGAGACTTTAATTTCTTTCTTCTGAAATCCAATATAGGACACAACGACTAGGGCATTGGCCGGAACCGAAGATAATGTAAATTCACCATCCAAATTCGTGATCGTTCCCATAGACTGTCCCATCACCTGTACACTGGCACCGATTACCGGGTCACCGTTCACATCGACCACTTTCCCCTTAACCCGATGTAAAGGCTGCGATGGGACGGCAGTAGTATTACGTTCTGTTTTCTTTGTGATGATAATCATCCGGTTTTGTAGTTTATACTCTACATCCTTATCCAAAACAGTAGCAAGCACATTATTAACAGTTGCCTGCTGAAAGGAAGCCGTTATCTTCTTGTTTTCATTAACCTCGTCCGTTTTATAGATAATGGAGTACTTCGTCTGCCGCTCAACTTCTTTCAATACCGCCTTCAGCGGCTCATTTTTAAAGACCTTTGTAACTGTCTGCGCCCGTAGTGACTGGACGCCCAAACACAACAGAATCAGGAGAAACAGTCTAAAAAATGAGTTTCTTCGGTCATTCATAATTTTATCAATTAAGTTGTTACAATTTAAAGTGATTTATATTTAAGGATATATATATTCGATTGTAGTATTTCTCTGAATCGCTTCTATAAGATAAAACAACTCATCATTCATCTGCCCAACCCCTATAAAAGCAAAAAAGCAGATTATTTCTGCTTTTTTGTATCGACTGGCTTTATTTATTCAGACCACTGGAATATCGGATAACCGTTCGTTCCTTTTTTCCAAAGATTCGGATTCCAGGCTACGATGATATTCCCCAGTTCTTCCGCTGACTTCGCCACTCCGTGAAAAGTTGTTCCCGTGGCTGATGATTCGTCTGATGCGGTAATCGTTTTTTCATTCACTTTGAGTACAATACTTTCGCAGGCGTAACAATTCTCATAACTGCCTAATGAAGCAGAGACCCCAACAATGCGTCCTACGGTTGACGAAGCATCCACTCCGGTCAAGTTACTCCATGCTGCGCTGTTCTTGATAGCAATGTCACAACTTTTGTCGATTTGTCCCAAAATACCGCCTACGCCTCCTTTAGTTGCACTGACTGCTCCGTATGCATAGCAGTTCTCAATAAATCCGCCGACACCTACTTTCCGTCCGGCAATACCGCCTGCTTTTCCGCCACTTGCCGCCTGATCGCTGACCGTTGCATTTGAATAACAGTTCTTTATATAACTTTCTTGCCCATCATAGCTATTTGCCAATACACCGGCTATTCCACCTGCCGCACCAGAACCGATTACTTCGCCGGTCGTATAGCAGTTCACAATTCTTCCTGTCTTATTTCCGTTACCTTTATCTTTAAGTCCGAGATAACCGGTAATAATTCCAATCCCCTGCCGAGCAGATGATACAGAAGCATTCACAAAGCCCACATTACGACAATCACCGCACAATACTCCGAAGAAACTTGGATAATCACCGGCAGAACATTTGAAGTTCTTAATGACATGGCTGTCTCCGTCAAAATCTATTTCATAAGGAAAATCACCGGAACCATTCAACGACTGCCAGTCATCAATGCCTGCCATATCAATATCAGCACCTAACTGGAAATAAACTTTCATTCCCGATTTCAACACACTACGCATATTTCTGATCTGCGTAGCATTCATTATCATATAAGGTTTGCTGTCCGTTCCGTTTCCTTTCTCGAACAAACCGCCGGCACCGTCTCCGTCACCATCACTATTTCCGTCATCCGTTTCCGTTTTTTCGAACGGAACACGAGTGTATGAGTCCAAAGGATTAGGGTCAGAACACGAGATTGCAACAGATGCCATCATCAACAGCATCCCAAATCTGCCTATTTGAGTAATATTCATACTTGATTTCTTTACAATTAAACATTGAGTTCTTATCTTATATATATATCCTTTTCCTTATATTCTACTTTGATAGGTATGATTTCTTTCAGTGCATCCATTACATCTACGATTGTCTCTTTATTACGCAACGAAACACGGAACTTCATATCGCCCAATTTCTCCGACTCTAACTGAATATGCACATCGTACTGACGTGAAAGCTTCTTCACCATCTCTCCTAACGTAATGTCATCATATTCAATCCTGTCTTCCGCCCACGCCATTGCCTGACGTGCATTTACTTTCTTTCCTTTCAACTGTCTTGTTACCAAATCCAAAGAAATAGATTCTCCCGGAGACATCCGTATCTGATCTTCTTTATAATTCAACTCTACTGCTCCTTCCAGCAAGGTGGTTGTTATATACGAATCGTCTGAATAGGCAGATACATTAAATTTCGTACCTTTTACCACCACATCATATTCATGCGTCTTTACTGTAAATTGCTTTCCATTCTGTTTAGTCACCTCAAAATACCCCTCTCCTTCCAGCTCCACCACCCGGTCGGCTGTATTAAAATGATTCGAATATCTTAATACGGAACCTGCATTCAGCCATACAACTGTACCATCCGAAAGCTGTATCTTACTCTTATCCCCCAACGGAGCTTCGCAAACAAAAAAAGTCTTTGGCGTAAACAAGTAAATAGCCTGTTGAATACCCAACGTAGTACCGACAATCAATGCTATAACGGCAGCGATACGGGCTATCTTCCATATACCAGGTTTCGACTTTTTCAATAACGGGACAATCGCTTCCTGCGTATACATCTTATGCTTCAAAGCTTCCCATTCGGCATCTGTCTCCGAATCGGTATTCCGGTGATTCATCCATTCTCTCTCCCATTGACGGAACCTGCCATAGCCACCTTCCACCTGTTCGATATATTCGAACAGATTCTTTTCGTCAGCTCTTGATATGCGTCCTTCAAAATACTGAATAGCCAATTCACGGATATTTTCTTCTTGCTTCATTATATTCACTTTCTATAAGATGTAACAACCCATATTTCTTTTACCCAACCTCTGAAACAAAAAAAGCAGAAAAAAACTTTCCTGCTTCTTATTCTTTATATAATCGAAGAGTGCATTGATTATTTCTGCTCCATCATCAGCCATGCCAATATCACTATATACAGATCCACCGGATAGCGTTCGCTGAAATGCCGGGAGAAATATTGCAAAGCCCTTGCTATATGCTTTTCGACTGCTGTGGTAGATATTTGTAGTTTTTCTGCGATTTCTCTGTTCTTCAATCCCCTGAAACGGCTTAACAAAAAAATCTCACGCGACCTGTCCGGCAACTGATTAAGCACAAGGGCAATCTGCTCCTGCAATTCCTTGTATAATAATTTATGTTCTGCATCCTGCATAAAGTCTGCATAGTAGAGTCTTTCTTCCCCATCCACCTTTGCCAGGTACTCCACCCGGTACTTTTCAACAATCGAGCGATGCTTCAGATAATTTAGACATCCATTGCGGACCATAGAAAAAAGAAGAGAAGTAAGTGAGAAGGCAGATAACATTTCGCGACGTTCCCAAAATCGTAAGAAACACTCTTGAATAATATCACGAACCGTTTCTTCATCTTCTATAAAACGAATAGCATACCCTCGCAAACGAGGATAATAACTCTTGAACAGAAACTCAAAAGCTGCATTATTGCCTCTTTTCAGCTCTCCCAATAATTGTTTATCATCCATGAAATCTACCATAGTTTAGAAATTTATGCGCAAAGGTACGGGTCAACAGTTAACAAAGTGATGACAATATTATGAATATTTTTTCAATAAATCAAATTTGAGGTACTTTTTTATAAAACGCCAAAAAGGAAGTTTTCAATAATAGGATACAAAAAAAGGGTCAGTAACTGACCCTTTTTTCTATTAATTCATGGTTTCCCACTTATTGCATATACAATCTGTCAATAAGAAAGTTTTCCTTATTCTTCATCCATTAGGATTTCCAGAATCTGACAAGCAGCTT
>USSR01000190.1 GCA_900557355.1 uncultured Bacteroides sp. | reverse complement strand
GATAAATGATGATAAGTCATACTCTTTGTATTAGTAAATATGGTACAAAGGTATTGGTTTTACTTCATTTAGGCAACATTAATCCAAGAGTTTTGCAACGAACATTATGAATCAGATATTTGGCAATAAAAACCAAACGATTATAAACCAAACTATGCCAGCAAAGTATACTTCATCTTTACCGGCATAGTATAAATTACACTCTACTGTAAATTAGGAAAAATAATCATATTTCCTAACTCCTATCGATACAATCGTATTTCAGCACATAATGCATTCACAGACTCACCATTAGAGAAATTATCCAGTACATGCACTGTCAGATATCGCAGTTTTACAGGCGAATAAAAAGCTATTTCCCAAGGAGTATGATCAGAAGGCATCCCTGTTGTGCATGTCGCTATACCTATGCGCGTCAAATTATCCGGATCATCCCCACCTAATAATTCCACTTTTGAATAATCCAAATTCCATGCTCCCCAATAACCAGCAGGAGTAATTGAAAGCCCTATAATTTCCTGAGGCTCATGCATATGAAATGGTATTTTAGCATTTGGATAGTCAATATAACTCATTAGGAATGTGTTCATGTCATCATCACTTAAATCTTGTGTAGGAAGGCCATATCCTCCAATCACATCATAAGAAGTAACATCAATCATTGTTTTATCTTTCAAACTACCATTCACATCTATATTCGTGATTTCCTTATTCACTTTCCATAAATATGTACTATAATTTTCACTTATCTCAACTGCATCAGTAGTTACCAAAGACAAAGCCACCATTCCACTCTCAGCAAGTTCCTTAAGTGAACCAGATTCCTCATCAAGCGTGAAGGATATCATCTCCCCACTTTCAAGTTCTCCCTTTTTGATGGTAACCGTTTGATTCAGAAAGGAGATTGCGTCTTCTCCCAACCATGTTACGTCATCCTCTCCAGCATCCGATACCGAATTCTCCACTTTCATCGAAAAAAACAAATCCTGGGGAGCAGCATTGGTCAATTGCACCCGGAGATCCACCTGTTCGGAACCCGCAATCAAATCCCCTCCGTTTCCTGCCTGCACAACTGTAGATTCCATATAATTCTTGGGATAAAAACAACGGTTGTCAATAAATGCTTTGACAATGTCACCACTGTTTCCTTCCGGGAAAAGAGTGCTTCCCACTTCCCGTTCACTTTCACATGCAACAAACCACAATGGCAAAAGCAATACCATCGAAGTTATGATATTCTTCTTTATTGATTTCATGATATTTCAGTTATAATACATTATTTAATTGTTAGCATTGAGGCGAACATTATCTCTCCATTCAACAGGATCATTACACCATGCCTCATTTCCATTTCCTGTAGCATCGGTAAACCTGTCACCTTTTCCTTCATTGAATTTAAAATAAGCAAACAATGCATTGGAATGAGGATCGGTCGCATACAAGTTGTTGGCTATTTCCCGCTGAGATAAAGCCCGCTTCCATAAGCGGAATTCGCTCATCTGAACATCTGCTTTCAAATATTCGGCATTTCCAATTTTACATTTCGTTTTACTGAGATTGGTCACTTTACCCGGTACATCTATCGAATTATCCAATTTTCCGTCAACATACAGATACAACTTGCTGCTTGTACACACCCAAGCTATCTGATACCATTTATTCTCTTCAAACAACGTTGCACTGTTCATCTGTAAGCCCTGAGTCTTTATCTGCAAACGATTTCCTTCAATGGGGGCATCACCAAAACGAGTATAAATCTGCCCATCCGATTCGCCCAAACTGCTTGAACCATCAAAAAGGGCCTGATTATTCAATTCCCCAACCTTCTTCCCAAGTTTGCTCATATTGACACAGAACTCTAAAGTCCATTCACTTAAAGATAAATCTTCAACCAAACTGAAAGTAGCATTATGTCTAGAGTTGAAAACCGGGACTGAAGTCACAATGGCCGGATCAAGTAAATAAAGTATAGTACTTCCAGGTTTCAAGACCTCTGCCGCGCCATCTTTACTCTGAAGTGTCAAAGCAATGGCGTATTTATTTCCGCTATCTTTCATTTCCTGCGTCAAGGGAAGAATTTCCAATCCTGACGATTCCGAAAGAACCTCCCCCTGCTTTATCACAGCCTCTTTCCCCTTAAAATTATACTGTTCGGCAGGAAGAAATTTATAGGATGTATAATTAACTTCATTATACTTTGCCAATAATTCAGCATCTTCCACAAACTCAAAGTTATAGTCTTTCTCTGCCGGATCGGAAAGACGCACATTCAAATTGGCTGTCACCAAATCTTGATCAATAAACACTTTTAATGCAGTATTCGGATTCGTACCAGTTTGTGAAATATAGGCCTGATTATGTAACACCGAATATTCGGCATTATCACAACCGACAAACAGACATGTAAAGAATAATAGTCCGATTATATTTTGTTTTAATAAATATCTGTTCATTTTTTATTCGTTTTTATTTACTTAATACTTGGATTCTGAATTTGTATGGCTTTACGCAACGCCGGATAAGTTTCGCTCCCTTGTGCATTCACTTTATACTCATATTCCATATGGTAAGTTCCTACACCGCCTTTGCGATATTGTATGCCACCAACCGACGGATTCCAATAAGCAAAACCACTAAGTGAATTTATCTCCGTGCCGTCAGGAAGTATAAAAGCCGCCCCACCAGTCTTGGCATGATCCTCAAAATTCTCACAGATAATAATCTTTTTCGCAATCTCTCCAGCTGTCGCCACATCTTTAAAGTGGGCATACTGTTTGTCGAAGCGAGCATCCAGCCGACTGTTGTCTTGCTTATAATAAGTTGTATACGTTTGCAGAATCAGATAATCAAAATGGTGAAACAGCTCAGCAGGCAGTGCATCCGGTTCACCATCCACAACCAGCATTTTTCCCGTACCAGACTTCGGGCCGACTCTCTTCGACATCGTTTCCACAAACTTCGCGATTACTTGACCGTTATTTTGCCAAAGTTCCTTATTGGTAGGAAACGGATGCTGTACATTCGGTTCAGCATCGAAATCGAACCCATCATAATTATACTTTTCGATCGTATCACACAAGGCGTTCGCATATTTCTCCACTGCAACCAACCGATTCTCCAGTGAATAGTCCCACCCCCAGAACTTATGTCTCCAGTCTTCTATAGATGTACCATTGTCTATTTCCTCCTGTGGCATCGGCGGTGTAATCTGGTCGCCAATATCAAGCACCAGGAAACAGAACAATACCTTCGTTCCCTTTTTTTCTTGCACATAACGTAAATCTTCCATCATAGCAGGTGACGGATTCTTCCAGTTTCCCCACAATGACACAAAATCTACACTATCCGGCAATCCTTTTAAGGAATTCTCATAAGAGGCACCGGTTCCCGTCCAGTTACCATACCATCCGAACGCAACCGGATGATCACTCTTTTTATATTCACGCAGACGGGCATAATAAGCCTCATCCTTATTAGATATAGTCAGATTCGCAGGATCTTTAATTTCCGTATCCAACCAATCATCACAGGCCGTCAAAGCAAATGATATTCCTAAAATTCCAAAGAAATATTTATATAATCGTTTCATTTTTATAGTTTTTTACATTTAGATTTCTTACTTGTTACCGCCATTTTGCCACCACATCCTTGCAGCATAATCATCTTTCCCGCCTAACATTTCAACAGCTTTCCGATAATTTTCCTGATTATTGCCATTCATCTCTCTCGGATCAAACGGAATACGATTCGGCACATCCAGATCGTATCCATTGGTGGACTGAGCCACAGGAAATACGCAAGGATAACCGGTACGACGTATTTCATTCCATCCTTCCTGACCATCAGGAAACAAAGCAATCCATTTCTGTACAATCAGCCTTTCCATTTTTCTTTCGGGGGAATCATTATCATCCCACTTCACCGTGATTGTACTGACAGGTGCATGATTGCCTCCATATCCATCCGCAGCATCATAATAATACTCTTGTGTGTTTTCCGAATTTTCCAAGTAGTAATATTCCTGGCCGGCCACCCCCCATTGTTCAAACGACAAACGAACCGCCTGATTATAAAGCGCACCGGGAGTTCCTCCCATATCCCAACCTAACATCGCACCTTCAGCCCGGCAAAATGTCATCTCGGCAGCCGTCATCCACATTCCCCTTGAGTCTTCCTCAATATTGGCAGCAGAATATTTTTTCATAGCAAGGTCCTTATTGGTCACGTTGGCACCTGCACGGCAACCCACAACCGAACGTCTACCATATTCTTCCGTATTTTTAAAATACTGATAAATACGCGGGTCGCCAAAACCATTCATATAACTTTCCAAATCGGCACAGGCACGACTGTCTCCCCAGTCGACAGAAGTCTTATACTGTCCATTGGGAATATATGTTATAGCGCAATTGTCCTCGTTCTGTTCAATAACTCCCGCTTTATACGCTTCCACAGCAATTCGCTGAGCTTCATCCTGATTGACAAATCGCATGCGGATGGCCATACGCAACTTCAACGAGTTTGCAAATTTACACCATTGATTCATTTTACCTCCATACACCTTATCCGCATCCGCTTTCAAAACCAATCCCGGATTCGTCTCCACCAAAGGAGTTATGATGGAAATTGCTTTATCCAGAGTCTCTATGAGATGGCTATACACTTTCTCTTGAGAAGAATAAGCATTGGCATCTTCTTCCACCCCAATAGGAAGAGGACCGTATGTATCAGTAAAACGCAACATTAACTGCGCACGTAAAATTAATGCCAATGCATACATGGGGCCCTCTTCTTGTGTGAGGACAGCCACAGCATTAAATGAAGACGTCGCTTTGGCAAACACGTCCCGCCACGGTACGATTTTCCAATCGTCCGATGCATTAAAACAAGTATAATTCTTCACCGAAAAATCCGGCTTCACATAAGTCATGTAACGCCCCAAATAATTACCAATAAGATCTTCCGTATTTTGATAAGTATTCTCCTGTTCAGGAAAAGCAAAGTTCTGCAACTCTGTGATAAAAGAGGAAACCGCATAGTCGTCTCGTCCAAGCTCTTCCAACGAAGTCTCATGTCCCGGACGGTTAGCATCCTCAAACCCCGCAGTACAAGAGGTAATCCCGAATAGAACAAATGAACCGATCAACCAACTTCTCACTATATTTATTTTCTTCATCATCTTTCTTTTTTTTAAGTTAATATCAAAGTTTCAATTTGATGTTGAATCCCAGGGTACGCAAACTTGGTTGCATAAAATAATCAAACCCTTGATAATAAGTCCCTGTTGACGCAGTTGATTCCGGATCAAACGGAGCCTTCCTGTATATCATAAACAGATTATTGGCAGTCACTCCCAAGGTCAGTTCTTTACTCTTCAACCATTTTCTAGGTAAAGTATAGCTAATATGAGCTTCCTGTAAACGTACATTGGTCGCACTGTAAATATATTCGGACCATATAGGGTTGTCTCCACCTACTACCGCATAATATCCTTCGGCTGAGATTTTTCCGGTATTTACTGCTATACCACCATTATTTCGTGCTTCAGCACTCACCGCTGAAACGCCATACTCATCCAGAATAGCCTGTGTCTGTGACATACATATACCTCCCAGGCGCGCAGTCAGGACAAATCCCAGATTCACACCTTTCCATGAAAAATCATTTGAAAAACCAAGATTGCCTTTAGGCAATACCGAACCCCGGTATTGTGGATTGGACAAGTTGGTCTGCATCACATTCCCGTTGGAATCAAGAGCGATATTCCCCTCAGCATCACGCTTAAAGTCAGTATATGTATAAATATCGCCCATACCGCCACCTTTTTTCAGGACTACTCCGCAACCACTAAGTCCTGCCTGCCTTACCACCTCGTTAGGATTCTCCAACAGTTCTACTATTTTGTTACGGTTCATACTGTAAGCCAATGAAGAGCTCCATGTAAAATCCGCCCAGGATTTAGTATATCCCACCGATAATTCCAATCCACGATTCCTGATATTACCTGTTTGAATATATTCCTTATTAAAACCTGCAGCTCCAGACGTAACATCCCGCAACAATGTCTGTTTGCGTGTATTGGATTGGTAAACAGTCAAGTCAACAGACAAAGCATTTCCAAACAAGCGTGCAGTGACACCTGCCTCCCATGAATCCGTACGTTCCGGATAAAATTTCTTCGGAAATTTGTAAGTTACTGTTTTATAAGTTCCCAAAGCGGGATTATATTCATACCTCCATGCCGATGACAGATTAGGCTCAATAGCCGAACCGACAGACGCCCACGAAGCACGTACTTTCAAATAATTAATCATTTGTGGCATCTTCGCCATTTCCGAAATAACCGCAGATACCCCTACAGAAGGATAGAAGAATGATGTTTGTGCGGTTCCATGCAAAGCTGAGTCCCAATCATTACGACCGGTCAGAGTCAAGTAAAGCATACTTCTATACCCCAACTCGGCACTGATAAACATTGAATTGATATAATGTTTGTAGCTCTCAAAAATAGGACGATTGTCATTGGTTGCGTTTCCATAATCTATAGCATTCGGTGTAAACACATTAGAAGGAGCTTTCAGACCTCCCTGAAAACCGGTAACATCATATTTCAAACGGGAAAATGAAGCACCCATATTAGAAGAAATGCTAAAATTCTCCCCTAATGTCTTATTGATATTAAGCATCAAGTCTCCATACAATGTCTGATCATTAATCTTATCATAGCCATAAAAACCGTAATCGGAAGGTGCAAACAACTTTAATGTAGAGGCATACCGTTTATCTTCCTGCTTAGTGGCAGCATCATCCCAGCGCAAACGCCCGGTAACATTCAGCCAGTCTAATATTTCATATTTCAGGCTGGCACTCACCATATAACGATTCCGGTCATTAGTGCGATTCATACGGTTTGCCACCCAATAAGGATTCTGCATCTTAAGAGCATCTCCATAGTTCCAATTTTGCACATATATCTTACGAACAGGATCATATACCTCAAATGTACGGATTGCATCAAAACTTTCTCCCCTCGGGAAAAGATAAAGAGAAGTCAAAGGGTTAAACCACTGACCTTGAGCCATCAGATTTTTATCTTTCTCACGAATATAATTAAAGTTAAAATCACAAGTCATCTTATCATTCAAGAATGAGGTGGTATTACGAAACGTAAAATTATACCGATCATATGAGTTATTAGGAATAATCCCTTGTGCATTCGTCGTACCCACAGAAAGATATGTCTGATTCTTGCTAGTACCTGCTGTCAGTGAAATATTGTTTTGAATATTAGTACCCGTATTAAAGAAATCAGCCGGTTCATAAGTACCGAATTCCGAAGTAGCTTTATCTCCCCAAGTTTTTATCTCCCCCGGACGATTCACATATTGGTCCTGAAACTTTGGCATTACAAATGGATTGGCAAACTGTGAACTATTAGAAATCGTGACGGACACTTTTCCTTCTTGCCCCTTCTTAGTAGTAATCATAACCACTCCCTGAGCAGCAGCCGAACCGTAAAGAGCGGCACCAGCCGGTCCGCTAAGCACCGAAATAGACTCGATATCTTCCGGATTGACATCCGCAATACTTTCTGTCCCCGGCTGATTCGCATACATCATTGCATCCCCCTTCAATTCTCCCTGGCTTCTACCAGTCACAGGAATACCATCAATAACATAAAGAGCCTGATTACTTTGGCTGATAGACTTCGGACCACGCATCACCACACGGGCAGCGCCGCCCATACCAGCTGAGGAAGCATTGATATTCACTCCTGCAACCTTACCGGACAATGAATTCATGAAATTGGCACTCTTCACAGTAGTGACAGCATCATTGCCCACTTTCTGAACATTATAACTTAATGCTTTCTCTGAACGCTTAATTCCTAAAGCCGTAACGACCACTTCCCCCAGTTCCTGAGCTCCATCCTCCAAAACAATATTGACAATATTTTCTGTAGCATGAGTCTCTTTTGTCTGATAACCTACGTATGAAAAAACAAGAACAGGCGTTGCAGTCTTAGTTGTTATTTTATAATTGCCATCCAAATCGGTCACCGCACCGTTAGTTGTTCCTTTTTCAATCACTGTAACTCCGATTAACGGTTCTCCTTTCGCATCTACAACATTGCCGGATATATTTCTGCTTTTAGCCTTTTTGATATTTTGTTCCGGCACAATCATTATATAATTATCTTTTATCAAATATGTAAAACCTGTTCCTTTAAGAATTACTTTCAAAGCTTGCTCCAAAGGTTGTTTTTCAATATCTAAAGATATTCTATTCACAGGAAGTTGAGAATCATTATAAGAAATAGACATGTGGGTTAACTTCCTGACTTCAGCCAATGCTTCCTGTAGTGAAATATTTTTTCTTTTTATTGTTATTTTACTACTATTCTGAGCATAAATCGCTGACCCTACTAATAGCAGACAAATTATTAATATACTTTTTCTAATGTTTTTCAGATATAAATTCATATCTTAGCAGCGTTTTAGTGTTAAAATCATAATATTTTCTCAAGTCAAACAAAGGTAGTAAACTATTTTTTACACCATTTTAATACTAAACTTATTTCATATCCGGAGTAGGTGGGGCCTTCTCCGGATATTTTTCTACATAGGCGGAGTAAATTGAGCGTTAAATAATAAGAAAAATATTCATTACCAAATTATATGGCAGGCATTGTCTTTCAAACGATAATCAAATTGGCCGACAACCACTTGCATCACTTCCAAAACTTCTTCCAGCCCTGCATTTTCTTTAAACACAAAGTTGTAGCGATCCTGATTACGTTTCTTCGTAGAAACATAAAACATAATTCCAAAATGACGCTCCAATGTCTGTATAATTTCAGCAATTGTGGCTTTATTAAATACAATTTCCCCTCGTTGCCATGCCGTTACATCTTTCATGTTGGCAGTCAGCACTTGGCAGTCAGCTGTACATTTATTATACACAACCTGATATCCGGGAGTTAAAACATAACTAATCGTATCATTACAGTCCACTCGTACTTTCCCTTCGATCAAAGAAGTGGTTATTATATCTTCTTCCGGATAAGCTTTCACATTAAACTCTGTTCCCAAGGCAGTTATTGCCATATTTGATGATCGCACAATGAAAGGTTTCTCCGGATTTTTTGCCACTTTAAATTCGGCTTCTCCCATCAGATAAACCGTTCGGGTCTTGCCCTCCAGATTTTCAGGATAAAATACATATGAACCAGAATTCAGACATACGGTAGTTCCGTCCGGAAGACTGATTGTCTCTCTGGCCCCATTATTCACATAATGTTCCACCATTGCGATATTGTCCCTGTCAAAATGATTATAACTTACCCACAAAGTAGTTGTCACAGACAGAATGACGATAACAGCAGCTGCCGCAACAGATTTCCACAACTTCCAACGATTTACATTTGTAACCATTGGAGTATATTCAATGCCGATTTTATCCAATACCTGCTGAAACGAATGCTCCATACCGTGTCCAAACTTTCCTTTCGTCTTAAACCATAAATTATGAAGCGCCATTTCTTTCTCTTCTGCAGAATCAGGACTAATCATCCAACGATGAAATCTGTCGATTGTCCGCTTTGAATAATCAAAGTCAATAAAAGAGCGTAGCTGTTTTTCCAATTTACTTTTCATCTATACCAAATCAAGTGTTACATATAAGAGACAACTTGCCAGACATACATACTTAGTCTAAATAGAAAAAAAATAAAAATAAAATGATTTTTTTTAGATCTTGAAGGGCTTTATAGATATGTTGCTCAACTGTACGAACCGAAACATTCAACTTCTCAGCAATTTCCGGTGAAGTCATCCCTTCCTCTCTGCTCATTAAAAAAACACGCCTGCGCTGTTCCGGCATGCGTTCAAGAGCCATCTGAACAAAAAGCTCAAGTTCATGAGCACAAAATTCATCATCCGGCGTAGGCAATCCCAGTTCCGCCATTCGCATTTTTTCTGCTGCAACATCCAAGTAGTCATATTCAACAGCCTTATGCTTCAAAAAATTATAGATATGGTTTCGTACAACTGTATATAAATAACTATCCAATTTTTCACGTTCTAACCATAAATCCGGTTTCTCCCATAGCTTAACAAATATATCTTGAGCTATATCTTCTGCATCTTCTTCTGATTTTAACAATTGCCATGCGAAAGTTTTTACTTTGGGGAAATTCAGATCAAAAAACTTTTTAAAACGAAGAACTTTATCTTCCATTCGTGTGATAATCATCATGTATATCCATTAAGATTAACAAGTAAAATATAAAACCCTTCAACAAAGTTAATTATTAAATAATTTATCAACAACCTTTTTCATAAGAAAAGAATCAAAAAAAGAAAGATTTCAATAGTTTTCCGGACCTAAGCAACTAATAATCAATAGATAAGAATTAATTCATTATTTTTATTTGAAACAACTGTGCAAAACGACTATCTTTGTGCAAAGATTAAGGTATAGATAAAAGATTTGCACTATGAAATATGAC
>USSR01000189.1 GCA_900557355.1 uncultured Bacteroides sp. | reverse complement strand
AATCAGATTCACTCAACGAGTCGGAGGAGTAGCTGCGGAAAAGGAAGAATTTTACATTTTTTTGTAAACATAATTACTAACTGATGAAATGTACGATGAATCATCATTTAACTCATATCGGAAAAGAAAGAATAAAGGAGTGATAAGGTGGTAAGGTGATAGGGCGATAAAGTAGCTGCGCTATATATCACAGAGTCTTATCCCGCTATCACTTTATCATCTTACCACCTTATCACATTTTGTTCATAACTCAGCAGAAATGAACTAGTCTCGTCAACGGATTACTTTATATTTTTTAGTGTAAGAATCGAAAATGGATTCATTAGCATTGCGCACATAACTCCCATATCCGATGAACCATTCCAATATGTTTTTGGAAACTGCGGGGTCAGTTCCTTTCTTATAAGAAAAGGCAAGTAAATATGCATCTGTATCCCAACCGTTCACATTTGTGCAGGAATTCCGGTGCATAATATGCCCATCTGCCCGTGTGTTTAAATAAACATCTGTTATTTTGTCACCTTTAGCAATACGGACACCTTGCAGATCGTCTCCTTTCAGGCGGGTTACCTGAGGAATATTTTTACTTGCAGGAGAATCTTTCAAGATGATTGCCGTTATAAACTTGACACTTTTTTCCACCTGTCTGCCGGATTGATTCTTTTATCTTATCCGCATATCTTTTTTCGCCTGTCACTTGGTATGTCAATGCCAGATATTCCAACTTGCGGTAAGGATTGTTTTCTTTCAAGGCTTCCCTGGCTACTTGTTCTACCTGGGTATAATTGGCTTTGACTTCTTTATCCGATTTGAGTTGTTCTTTCAGTGTCGCTATCCGATCGGGGGTAAAGAACAGATAGGGGTGTTGTTGCTGCGCCCGGATTGAGAAAACCAGGGAACAAAACAGAATGAGCGTCAGTACATGTTTTCTTTTATTTCTCATAATTTAGTATACATACGAAGGAGAGAAATATATTACTCAAATATCTTCCAGCTTTTCAAACGAGCGAATCCATTCCACAATTACCGGTTCATTGCCGATATTCCCAAAATTGAGAATAAGAGTAATGTTTGTTGGCCTTTCTGTGAAGTGCGTTCCATTATTTGACAGATAGTCTGTAATCTTGAATACATAGATATCTTTTCCTATCTTTTTAGCCTTATCCGAATCTAACTTCCAAAATTCCGGAGCACTGGCAACGCTATAGCTTAATTGCAACCAGTCTTTATTTGCGGATGCTGGAATTTTGGGTGCCTTTACAGCAATATACGGATAGTTTCCTGCCTGGTAGGAAATCCTTTTCTTTTGCATATTTACTCCGGATGATACAAATGACATTAGATTATCCACCTGTTTATAAGAGCAATTGGCGAAAGCCCATCCTTCCAGTTGGGAAAGATCTTCATTTATTTGTCCGGGGACTTTTCTTTCATTTAAGTCCTTTCCCAAATAGAACAGCAGGCTGCCGAAGCCCGGGTTATCACAAGTAAATCCCGGTCCTTCAGGACGTATCATGCCTAATACAATTTGGGTATATGGCATTTCTAACCCTTTGCGTTCAACATAGTGATTGTAGGCAATTTCAAATAATGAGCGGAAACGTCCCATCCCTTCTTCCCCTAACGTAGTCCAGTTTGAATATTTTCCGGTTATATCTTTCCAGGTAAAGAAAGGTACTTCATAGCCCAGATTAGATTTGGCCAGGTATTCATAACCTTTCATAAGGCGATTATCCCGAGCGCTATACAGGTCTCTGCCTTGTGTCCAGGCTATTTCGGCAATTTCCGAGAGGCATCCTAACCCTAACATGGCATGTTGCTGGTCACGTCCACTTTCCTGTATCTGGCCGGATTCTGCTACGTAGTTGGGAAGAGTTCCATTGTCATGGCCTTTCAGAAAAAACTCTATAGCGTCTTCATACAACTTTTTATCGTTCAGAAATACTCCGAATGCCATTTGTGCTTTAGTTACCGCAATTCCCCAGTTACCGTTGGTGTAAGGTTTGGTATTGTAGAAAGTTGTAAGTATCGGCTGGAATACATTTCGGAACATATTTTCTACTTTGGGTGTATCTTTTGCATCCCATCCGTTAGTATGTTTATCTGCTGTATATGTATATCTCATGATTTCTGCTGCGTTTACCAGCATAAATCCTTGAAGGCCGGCACAAAGCGGATCGTCCGGACCTTCTATTTTCTTTAGGGTACTTGCATACGCTCTGATAATCTCCATTGCTTTGTCTGCATGAGGCTCTTTTCCTGTGATTATCCAAAGAATGGCATTGTAGTAAGCTGCATTAAAATCTCGTTCACAAGGGTCTTTGGTATAACCATATCTGCCGGCACGGCTGATAGTTTCGAAAGGTCCTTTTATGCAATAATCAGCTTTTCCCTCAGGCATTCCTCTCATGATGTTGAATGAACCGTAAGCCGGTTGGATCTCATTTCTGACAAGTTCCCGGATTCTTTTTAATGAAGATTCAGAATGAAGTAAGCCCGGATGAATAAACTCTTGACTGTTTATATTCAGCATATAAAAGAGAAGAATAAATAATGGAATAAATTTCTTTTTCATCATATTCTTAAAATAATAAGGTTAATACATATTAGATAGAAGTCAATATGTATTATATAGTCTATTATGTGCGAATTTACCTAAAGCAGTATTATACTTTTTAGTTTAATTATGAAAAATCATTCTATGAATAATGTATTATGAAACTAAAATGTGTTTTCAGACGGGAATAGCTGAATTTAGTTACGGTCCATATTGAGTAAAAGAGCTTGCCTATTCGTTTTTATTTTAAATGCTGGTCTGGAAGAACTATAATTTAATAACTTTGAATTATGAATTATGAATTATGAATTATGGTATGAAAGCATTTTTAAGGCGGTTTATTGATATGTAAAGTAATAATATAAAGTAGAATTCTGAAATGAAAAAATTATTTGTAGGAGTATTATGTGTAGTTTTGTCTTTGAGTGTACAGGGCAAAGAGGTGAATATGACATCACCGGATGGAAAATACCAGTTTACGTTGAGTGATAGCGGTGGACAGTTACATTATTCTTTGACCTGGAACGGAAAACAGACAGTAAAACCTTCCTTATTGGGAATCAATGCAAATGTAGAATGGCGGGATGGACTTGAAATAGGGACTGTGGATAGTAGTCGGAAAGATACGATCTGGCATCCGGTTTATGGCGAAAGAAGTGAAATTAAAGACTGCTATCATGCATGGAAAATAGTTGTCAACCGTCAGAACGGACGTGATAAGCTTATTTTTGATGTCCGAGCCTATGATGAGGGAATTGCCTTCCGTTACCATTTTCCGGGTGGACAATATCTGAAGATTACAGATGAGTATACAGAATATACCATGCCCGAAGGTACTAAAGCCTATTTTACTCCCAAAGCCCAGACCCCGTATTCTTATCTGCCTCTTGAAAACTGGTCGGGTGAATCGGACCGTCCGTTGCTGCTGACACTGGCAGATGGAGGATATGTCTGCCTGGCTGAAGCGCAAGTGGTGGATTATGTACGTACGAAGTTCAATGTGTCACCGACTAAAAAGAATACGGTTATATCGGCTATGTATGGTCCGGTAGAAGATATTGCTCCTTATTCTACTCCGTGGCGTGTAATCATGTGTGCTGACAAGCCGGGTGAGATTTTGGAACACAACGATATTCTGTTAAATCTTAATCCGCCATGTCGGATTAAGGATACTTCCTGGATTAAACCGGGAAAGGTGATGCGTGAAGTGACCTTGACCACAGAAGGTGGAAAAGCTTTGGTAGACTTTGCTGTAAAACGGAATCTGCAATATATTCATTTTGATGCCGGGTGGTATGGTTTTGAGTATGATAAGGCTTCTGACGCTACTACCGTAACACTCGATCCGCGTAGAAATCCGAAAATAGATGCCCTGAATCTGAAAGAAGTGGTTGCTTATGCAAAGCAGCATGGTATCGGAGTTATACTCTATGTCAATCAACGGGCTTTGCAGCAACAGTTGGATGAGATACTTCCTTTGTATAAATCATGGGGAATTTCGGGGATTAAGTTTGGGTTCGTACAGGTGGGTTCGCAGGTGTGGACTAAGTGGATGCACGAAGCCGTAAAGAAGTGTGCTGATTATGGACTGATGGTGGACATTCATGATGAATACCGTCCGACAGGCTTTAGTCGTACTTATCCTAATCTGATGACTCAGGAAGGTATTCGCGGCAATGAAGAATTTCCGGATGCCACTCACAATGTTACGTTGCCTTTTACCCGCTTTGTAGCCGGAGCAGCCGATTATACAATATGTTACTATCGCCAGGACTTTGGCAGGCTGAACGTTGAAAAAGATAATTATGGTGTTCCTCGTTCTAAGTCCATCCAGACTACACCGGCGCATCAACTGGCATTAGCAGCTGTCTATTACAGTCCCCTGCAATATATGTATTGGTATGATAAGCCTTCGGATTCGCAGGACGAACCGGAATTAAAGTTCTTTGATGATGTGTACACCACCTGGGATGATACGAAGGTTTTACAAGGTGAAGTCGGTGAGTTTATTACTGTGGCTCGCCGGAAAGGAGAGGAATGGTTCATAGGTTCAATTACAAATAATGATGCACGGACGTTACCGGTTGATTTGAGTTTTCTGCCTGCCGGAAAAGATTATGTGGCTGAAATCTATACGGATGGCGACAAATCTATTCCTACACGAACGAAAGTCAGAGTCTCAAAATTCCGTGTCAATGCCAAGACTGTGTTGCATTTTAATCTGAGGGCTTCGGGAGGTTCTGCCATTCGTTTAGTGCCCGAGCTGACTAAGGATAAATCTTTGAAAACCTATAAACAACAGAAGTTGTGATGAAATATGTAAAAGTGACAGATAGAATAAAAGTTACTTGGTAGTTGCAGTTATTTCAGGATATAAAAACTGCGTTCCACCGGCTCGGCCGTTTGTACTTTGCCTGCAATACCGTATTGCCAGGCAACTACCGTTACTTTTACCGGAAATTTACTGCGGGGTGGGATAGGAGTGAATACAATTTGCTCTTTTTCTATCTCAGCCGGACCTTCTTTGATGTAGTAAGAGACGGGCAGTCCACAATCACTTGTGGCTTTTAAAGATAAAGGACTGCTTCCCGCTTTCACATCGGGTAATCCTGGAAATAATATGTATTGCCTTTGTCCTTCCGTATTCCGGTAAGGGATGCGGATACTGACTTCCTGAACAGCACTTTTATACTTCCGGTCTCCTGTCTGGCTTGCCAACAGACATATATCACTGGTACGGCGCGGATTATTCATACCCATCCGATAGAAAGATACCATGAATGTGGTGTCATTTACCTTTTCTACTGGTCCACAGATGCGGCTGATTACCGGTGTTGCATCTGTATGCTCATCAGATAGTTTGGTTCTCAGGGAATCCGTACATACGGCTTTCAGATGGAAAGTGATTCCATCGGCTTCCGGATTGAAGCGGGGCTGTACACGTACATGCTGCTTCTTGTCGTATGTCAGTAAACTGCCGTTTTGCTCAAAACCCAGATACTGTTCTTTCTTTCCGCGGCTTTGCGTATACCGTGCTTCAGTCGCTTCCGCTATTTCACGGTCAAAATACCAGAAAGCATCATGAGGATCACCTTTATATTGTGAATAGGGGGCAGCTTTGACTCGCTTCTTTTGATCGGGATGCCAGCGTTCTGCCAGCCAGCCTTTGGTTGGGTTTACCGGATTCAGTTTTACTTTACCGTCTTTCGTTACTTCATCAGTCAGTCGTTGATTGATAGCTTTTTCCAGAAATAGAGCAATGTATGCGGCTGTCTCATCTGCCACATCGAAATGTCCCCGTCCTGCGTCACACAGAAACGAGATGCAACTTTCAGGATACATCATGCGGAAGGCTAGTGCCGGATTTACCCGGGCTTCCCACCATTCATATTCTCCTTCAATCATCAGTCCGGGTATTCCATCGATATTACGGGTACGTCCCCATTCCAAGTTCTCACGTCCGTAGCCGGTAAGATTCGTACGCGGAGCATCGCCATGCAGGGAAATGATGGCCAAAGTACGTTCCGGATTCCATGCGGCAAAATTCCAGGGATAAGTAGCCATAGCCGAATGGCCTATGGGAACGATGGGGACATTTTTCAGTTCGCTATATCCGCTGACGTCTGCCAGGTCGACCATCATTTTCTCAAATATCTGTTGTGTGCCTTTCGATACATTCCATTGCTGATCGATACCGGGAGTTATCCATACAAAGCCGATTCCCAGCTTCTGCATCTTTTCGCGGAAAAGTGGATTATCAAAAAGAGTTTCTTCGCTCATATTGTGTTGTCCTACAATAATTGCTTTTACCTGCATACAGTCAGCGGGTATCCACAAGAAAGCTGTAGGATTCCGGTTTGTTTCGTTGGAAATAAATCCGTCAAGAGTCACAGACCATTGCCATTCCCCTGCTCGCAAACAGGGAGGGAGGAAAAGCAAGAGGATAATTGAAAAAAGCAGTCTATATTTATTCATAGTTCTTTGTTTTTATGTTGTATAATACGAACGAAGAATAAGCTTCACTCAAAGATAAAGGAACCTGTATTTTGGTGTGTTTTGGTACTCGTTAACAATTGTTTATTTAGAGGCTTCTTTCAGTTGTTCCGTTAGCTTATCCATATTTTCCGGGCTGGCTGCCGATGGGAATTGCAATTCCCCTTCTTTATTGACAATGGCATAATGCGGGATTGACAGTATGCCGTTCCGCCCGAACTTCTCATAAATTTCCATTTTGAAAGCTTCGTTGATGATGACATGCTCTCCTTTTAAGTTATAGTGCCCTGTCATTTTTTTCCAGAGTTCGGCTTTTTGGGGAGTATCGATGGAAACATACAATAACACGATATTATTTTCAGCAGCATATTTCTGCAAAGGTTTGATGTGTGCAAACGAAGCACGACAAGGACCGCACCAGGTAGCCCATACGTCGATGAAGATCACTTTACCCGGGTATAAGTCAGTAATTTCCTTAAAGGTGCGTACACTGTCCGTATTCAATATATGAATGTCTTTCGGAAGTTCGGCTTCATTGAACGCTTTGTTCTTCTGTATCGCTGTTTCTAATTTCGGCATCAGTACGCTTTTCGGATATAATGTCTTGAATTCCTCATACAGTGCAGGAATACCAGTTGCAAAATATTCGCGGCTTTCGTCTTCCAGAATGAGAAGTCCCATTGCAGCTTCTTGTACCCGGCCTTGTAGATTTGCTTTATACCAATCGAATAACAGCTGATTGCGTTCATTGTCATCATTCGTGCGCCTTTCATGTTTCATAAAAATATCTATGCCTGCCATACTCGATATGACATCTGCAAATGCGGGTGAGAATGCACTTTCAGCCTGACCGACGTTTGCAAAATCCAACATCTGGGCGTAAGTGTCGTCCCATTCTTTCCTGACTGTTTCGGAACCTCTCCGGTAGTTACCGAAATATTGATTCATATATGCCATCAAAGCCTGTATACGTATATCTTGTACGGCTCTCTGCCTGAACTGATTGTCCACTCCTGTCACTTCTTTTTCTAATGTAGTAGCGTAGTCTGTCAGCTTTTGATATACGGATGAGGCAACCGTGTCCTTACTGACGTTAAAGACATCTCCCTCGCGTGCACGTAGATTAAATACGTTTTCATTCAGATCAGCCAACTTCTTGAGTATTTCATTTTCTTTCGTCAAGCTGTCAACCGGATTCAGTTCATTAGATTTGGAAGCATCGATATCAAGCGTCTGTTTTCCCGGAGTAAGATAGATACTACCTAAGTTTCGCTCACCATATAGAAAAAGAGTCAGCTTTTCGTTCCCGTTTACAGGTAAGGTAATCTGATACGTGCTGTCGGCATTTAAGCGTAAAGTATCAATCTTGTTCGGTAAGTAAATGCCATCTGTAGTGATGTTATATACAATGGGAGCGCCGGATGTATTCGTTACTTTGCCTTCTAAAGTAATGCTCTTCTGGGTACATCCGCTTAGGAACATAGTGGTTGCTATGCCGGTAAGGCATAAAGATTTGATAAATTTCATTATTTGTTTTTTTATTATGGTTCATAATCTGAGACGCTAAAATAGTGATAAGGTTACACTGGGACAATTATTTTCTGTTATATCTTTCACTACGCAGATGGCGGCACTGGGATAATACTCTTTGTCTACCTAACCCGTGATGATGGAATCGAGTGGTGTAAAATCATAAGCCGCCTGCCGGTTAACGGCAGGGCGGCATGATACAAGTGAAAGATATATTCCACAAAGAGAAACTGTAAGAAGAGTCTTTTTCATCTACTTTGTTCTTAAATCCCAATATACAACGTAGCGCTGGCGATGCAAATCATACAGAGGCTTTAAAAGCGTGCCTTGCTGATTCCTGAATTCCAAACTCTTCCCTGTGCGTTGCAGGCAACGTTCAGGATGTTTCAGGTCTACCTGTAATGTGGTGTTTAGCCCTGCCGGAATATGATAATCATAAGTGTAGTAATCATTGTAAAGCTCCGGGTTGGAGAAAGGAGCCGGAGACTGCATTCCTTCAGTACCGAGTTCACCCGCCAATACTAACGGACCATATATCAATGCGCCCTTCTGAGGATTATCGGGAGTGGTTTCCAACTGTATTTCCATTGGATAATTGGCCTCAATCTTGTCTCCGTCTTTCCATTGGCGCGTCACGGCAATGTATGAACCCGGTTTTTGTTTTACAGAAACCCGTTTGCCGTTAACCTTGACTGTCACCTTCTTGCTCCATGATGGATAGCGCAGATACACGGTGGTTTCTACCGGCTTTTTCGCATGGATGGTCAGTGCCGTTGTTTCTTTTGCCGGGAAGGCAGTTTCCTGACGGATAACCATTTCTTTTTCTTCCCAGTTTACTTCCGAAGGGATGAAGAGATTCACATAAATACCTTTATCATTATGGTAATAAATCGCTTCTCCGTATTTGGCATGGTTTTCGAATCCGCTACCTACACAACACCAGAAAGAGTTCTCCTGTGTGCTGTACACTTTGTGCGAGCCGGACAGCAGGGGCAGAAAATAGGTAACCATTCCGGTTTCAGGGTCTTGCTGTCCTAAGATATGGTTATAGAGTGCCCGTTCGTAGTAGTCGGCTATGGAGGCATCGCCTGTCCAGCAGAACAGGTGACGGCTTAATTTCAGCATATTGTATGTGCAACATGTTTCTCCGGTATATCCAGTGAGGTGTTTGGAGAACTGTTTCGGATCGAAGAAGTGTTCCTTATCACTGCTGCAACCGGGGGCAAAAGTATGATGATTAATCATAGTGTGCCAAAAGAAGTCAGTTAGTGTACGGCTTTCTGCACTTTTCGTCAGCTCATAGTTACGGGCTTCGGCCAGAACCTTGGGGATGAAGGTATTGGTGTGTTTGGTTCCCAAGTCATCACATTGTTCTTTCAAGGGATCGATGACATCATTATGATAGAAAAAATCGGCGAGCCAACGGTAACGCTCATCGCCTGTAATTGCGTAGAGATTATAGAAAGACTCGTTTACACCACCGAACTCGTTCCGTATCATTCTCTTTCGGGTAGTTTCATCCAGAGGCTTTAGCTTGTTATAAGCCCAGTCGCCCATACGGGTCACAACATCGAGCGCCTGTTTGTTGTCTGTATAGAGATATTGGTCAATTAATCCTGAGAAGAGTTTATGGAGAGTGTACCAGGGTGCCCATACGCTTGTACCCCGTATATTCCTATTAATCAACTCTTCCGGATAAGCACTGAGATATCCGTTTCCCAACGCTGTCTGTACTTCGGCCAGCCCATTGACCAGACTGTCACCTTTCAGTTTGAATATCTCACTTCCGGTAGCCGCATACATTAATGCATAGGCTGATAGCAGATGCCCTGCGGTGTGTCCTCGCAGTTCGCAGTCAAGAGATTCCCAACCGCCTAGTTTCTTTACAGTCATGTATCCGCCTTCGCGTCCGGCAAATACGCCTGCATTGGTGCGAAAGCTGTGTAGCAGACGATTGGTGGCTATCGAGGTCATCCAGACAGAGTCCCGCATCATGTTATCGCGGAAGCGGCTCGGAAGCAGACGTACATCTTTTAAATCAAAACTCTGAACCTGCATCGGAGCTACGGTTTCCTTTTTCATCTTTCCGGTGTGCTGTCCGGGATAGATGGATTGGGCGGAAAGTTCGGTTGATAGAACCGCACAGATTGTCATTAGGATTAAATTCTTATTTCTCATAATTTATTTGTTAATTCTTTCTTGTTTTTATGATATTAATACGAACGAAGAATCGGATTTACTCAAATAAACCAAGGTTATAAGTCCAGCAAAAATTTATCTGTATTTCAATACTGTATTGCGGCTTCCGTTATCGTAGAAATACTTCTTTCAGTTGTTCCGTCGTGCAAACGAGGCACGACAAGGACCGCACTAGGTAGCCCATATGTCGATAAAGATCACTTTACCCGGAATAAGTCAGTAATTTCCTTAAAGGTGCGTACACTGTCCGTATTCAATATATGAAT
>USSR01000188.1 GCA_900557355.1 uncultured Bacteroides sp. | reverse complement strand
ATCCCTACACCTCTGTATAGGTACTAATAAACGGTATAAAGCCATCTTTGCTAAATGGATTTATACCGTTTACAATATATAAAATACCTATTTTATGATGAAATGATTAAGATCTACTTTCTTTTTACTATAATATGAGTTGTTACACGACGTTGTCCATAGTGGTTAAAGACTCCATTATCAGTAGGATAATTGACAACATCTGTTTTTGCCGCTCCTTTCCCCTTCACATACATAGTAGTAGATCCACCACCATCCATATTAAGTGCATATTGAGGATTGAAATGCTTTTTGAGGAATAAGGTTACTTCTTTTGCGCTCATACCTTCCGCCTTACCAGCCCAGCGCCCATCAATAGTGACTAACAACAAATCTTTATCCTCTGTCACAGCAACCACCGTACGAGGATGACGTACTCCTTGATGTCTGCGATAATCTTCATAGTCAAAAGACTCCAATTGTTCCATAGTATAATTACCAACAAAAGTTTCACCTAACGGATTGTAATCGTCAATCAGTGTGGGGGCACTAGCTAACAAATACTTTGCAGAATGTTGTTTATATGTATCAATTGCAGCCTTTCCATTTCTGCCGCCATATATAATTCCAATATCAGATTTTCCATCCGAATAAAGCGCACCATCATGTTTCCAGTATCGTAAATGTCCCTCCGGTAGTGTCACGACAGAGATATTAGTTCCATTGATACGAATATAAATAGCTTCCTGTTCATACCCACCATTAATACCACCAATAGCCCCACGTACTTGTGCTGTAGTTGAAAGAGAATCTCCATTATTATATGTAAATTCAACTTTGTACTTATTGGAAAGTAAATCAATTTCCAGCACATTTACAATCTGTTGAGCCTTACTCACATCGTCATACCGTTCATAGTTATAATAAATAAAACCATCATCGATAGAATCAATTTTCCATTCATCTTGGACATTCTTCTGTAGAGTCGGAACTTTTACAACGGAAGGGTTGTCCGGTTCGTCCGGTTCATTTGGTGTTACCGGCTCTGTAACATCCGGTGTTTTGGGGTCATCATTGATCCCATCACTTCCACAAGCGACAACTAGACAAAAAAATACGGATAAAAAAGCAATTGTTAACTTCGTAAACTTCATAATATAATTTTTTAAATAAACATATAGATTCCCTATTCGTATCATTACTTATCATTAAAAGATTTCAATAATGGAGTTACGCCTGAAAGATCCCATATATCTGTAGACCAACCTATTTTCTTAGCAGCATCTACACTATTTTCCGTAGTAATACCATGGCAAATTGCAGTTTTATTGTTACCCCAATCATAAGTTCCGGCAGTATTAGCATCGGCCCCCGTCATACCTTTGTTGGGTCCCCATGCGATAATCATATCTTTTTTCGCATAACAATCCGTAGCCTTCGTATAGGTATTTGACTGCCATCCAATAACACGTCCTGATACAGGTTCACCATCAATCTGTTCATTCCAAGCGATACAACCTTTTATTGTAGGATTATTGCCATTAAGTCCTCCGGCAATACCACCTGCATTTCCTGTACTATAAAGAGTTCCTGTCGCAAAACAGTTTTCAACAACTACAGCATTCCTTGGTTCAGCAACAATACCACCGGCACGAGAAGACCCGATTACTTTTACATCTGCATAACAATTCCGTACAGTACCTTTAGCAAAAATGCCACCAATACCACCCACTTGCTGTATGCCACTTACAGTACCAGACACATATACATTTTCAATCAAACACTCCAAAGCATTTGTTCCCAAATAACCGGCAACAATACCCGTACAAGAAGAACCATATCCAATAACTTCCGCATTTTCAAAGCGCACATTACGACATGAACCATTCATTACCCCAAAGAAACTGGCGTACCGAGAACTGATCTCACAATGTAAATTTCTAATCGTATGTCCCTTACCATCAAAATGAATCTTTATATCAAAACGGTCAACAGGCTCACCCGTATTCAGCGGTTTCCAGTCAATGCCAGTCATATCAACATCATTCGTCATTTCGAAATAATAAGTTTTATCAAGTTCTACAACAGACATCATGTTCCTCATATGATTCCTATTGCTAATCAAATAAGGATTATCAACCGTTCCATCACCACCGTCAAATAAAGAAGAAGCTGCAACATAGATCACAGTAGACACTGTACCTTCGCCTTCATGATCATACTGTCCATTTCCAACCGGATGATTCACTACGCCTTTACCTGATGTCCATAGCGTGGAAGAACTTCCGTCAGCCAAACAAACCGCATTCTTCATCCCCAATGTTTTGGCAATAAAAGCTGCCTCCTCAAGTGTTGCACCATCAGCATTTCCCGTTATAGCACCATCAATAGTAAGCAGCATCATTTTTCCCTGAGCAGTTATCCCAATCACAGACCGAGCCATACGTTGTGTATAAATAGCATCTTGAGGAAACGAACACACTTTCCCTTCCATAAGTAACATTGGACCTGATGCTAAAGCTGATTCATATTCATCTTCCACATCCGTATAATCTGAAAACGTACAAGACTTCACATCTACAGAACCTTCCGCATCAATAGCAATCACTCCGTTCACTTTACTGGCAGATTCGATCGTAGACGCAACCTTCACCACCTTATCCACCATAGTAAATGTAGACGGATTTCCGGAAATAGAATAACTGCCATTGATAGCAAACAATGCTTTTTTATCTTTAGCAATCATACTAGTTTTGGCAGGAGTATCACATACAGCAACTCTGGTAGAAAACATAGTCGTCGGATATACCACATAAGAAACGCTTTGGGTAGTCCCCCACATGCTCGCTTGTGCCGTACAAACAGCTGCCCCGTTACCTAAATCCGTTTTTTCCCAAGATGCTCTCATAAGAGCCAATGAATCCACATCCCATTTAATTTCTTGGTTGAAATCTTTTTTCAACATTTCGCTATAATCTGAATTATCTCCAGAGTCACTACAACTATAGACTAACGCCAATAGAAAAGACATATATAAATATTTCATTTTCATTATTTTCTCCATTTAAAATTAAAAAATAAGTCCATCATTCCAACCCGGGTTCTGCGTTAATGCTCCATTTGTTAAAACACGATCCTTTGTTGGTATCGGGTACAAGTAATCCTTGTCCTCATTCCATACTCTTTTGATACTTTGATGAATAATCAAATTACCACTTGTCTCATGATCCAAGCTAAGTTCACCACCTATCTCAAACTGATCTACACAAGAAGAGTTTCCTTTATCAGTACTCAAATACAGATAAACATCATTCGTTCCATCACCGTCCAAATCATATTCACCCGGACCGGGAAAATAAATACCAAGAAATGGTTTTTCAAATATTTTACCTTCCTTCCAACGCATGATATCATAATATCTAAAGCCTTCCATTACCAGTTCTATAGCGCGTTCACGTCTAATTTCAAGGATAATCCCCTGATTATCGTCACTTTCCACGTGCGGATACCACTCCTTCAAATAAGGGTCCGGATTAGCATTTGCTGTTGCCATTAATAAATTCGGCATATTTACACGAGCCCTTAGCTTATTAATTGTTTTATTCAAATCATCCTGAGTCAATGTCCCCAATTCTGCTTTTGCTTCCGCACAATTCAAATAAACTTCGGCTGTACGAAACAATGGCAAATCAGATTCAGAAGACATATCATATTTAACTCCACAATCGTACTTCTTCAGATGATACCCTAATTTTGCCAACTTAAAGTTTGGCAGATATTTTTTCCCGTCATCACGTACATATCCTGCTGCACGAATCGTTTGTGTTAGACGCGGATCACGGTTTTTCATCTCTTCCACAAATCCAATAGTCTCATAATTACTCTTATCTGTAAAACGAGAACCATCTTTCATCAGATAAGAATTAACAAAACGCTTTGTCACACCTGAATTTGCCTCACCAGGAGAATTGCAAAATGCCTGTACAATATTAGTCAATCCCAAAGCTGCATTGTAATCTTTCGCCAGGATTATTTCCGTGGGTTCAGCATTCAAAGAGCCAAATAAATTGAAATAAGGGGTAGAACCTGCCGTATAAACTGTATAACCACTCTCATTGATAAAGATATCCGATGCGGATGCACATTCACGAAGATACTTTTCCCAATCATTCAAACCATGATACTTTCGAAATGTACCTTCAAACAAACAAATTCTGGATTTTAAAGCCAAAGCAGTCCAACGAGTCACCCGGTATACATCTTTTTGTTTTCTCAAATTATCAATCGCGAAATCAATGTCCTCCAATACTTTCCCCATTACAAACTCACGAGAATCTCTAGGTTTACTCAAAGCTTCCGTATCAGCACTTCCAATCACATAATCATACCATGGCACATCTCCAAAACGCCTCACCTTTACAAAATAAAAATAAGCTCTAAAAAAACGTGCCAAACCTTCATAATGATTCCGTACTTCCTCATTCTGGCAACGATAAATGTTCTCCAGGCAGAAATTAATATCACGAAGGGCTCCCCAACCCCAACCATCGAAATTAGAATCTGTTTCAGGTATAGTGCGTTGCCCGCTAATCGCTTTTTCCAAGATAGGCTGAATAATTACATCACCGTAATCTTTAAACACTCCTGTACCCGAAATACAAGCGACATAGAAATTGTTTGAATACAATTCTAACTCGTTTTCTGTTGTAAAGAATGTTTCCGGTGTAATTTTATCTTCCGGAAATTTATCCAAAATACTTTCACAAGAAATCATTGCCATCAGAGGCAAGAGCATCCATATTTTATATTTTATACTACTCATATTATCCTAGTTTTTATTTTCCATTAAAAAGTCACATCAATTCCAAATGAATAGGTCTTACTCATTGGATAAGAAGTCACGTTCGTATGACCACTTTTCCAGCTCGTAGAAGCCCCAGCATGTTCCGGATCAATATAATTACTATGTAAAGGGCTGAATGTAAAAAGATTCTCTCCACTAAAATAAACCCTGACACGTTCCATATGCAAAGCCTTTAGCCAAGTACGTGGCAAAGAGTAACCGACTGTTACATTTTTAAGACGGCAATAAGCCACATTTTGCAAATAGCGAGTATTAGGTTTAGACAACTCACGTGGATTAACATCCAATGCCACATAGCCTCTCGGACGTGGGAAATAAGCATCCGGATTATCTTCTGACCAAACATCTGTCAAGAAATCCTTCGGAATAAAAGTACAATAAGGACGGGCATAGGGACCCCAGAACAGACTAGTTTCACCATTGGGATACCAATGTTGGCGACCGACGCCTTGCAACAAAGCAGAAAAATCAATTCCATTCCAATCTGCAGCTAATCTGACAGAATATGTATATCTTGGTAAAGAATTTCCAATCACTTTCTGATCCTTCACATCGTTTGCCGATAAAGTAGGAGAAATAATATTATCGCCATCCAAGTCCACATATTTCACATCCCCCGCATGGAGACCTTGAGATTTTACAGAAATATTCAATATATTATTTACGTAACTCTGATTTACCGGATAGTTTTCAGCTTCTTCATCAGTTTTGAAGAGACCATCAACAACATATCCCCAAATCTCTCCCAGTTGTTGTCCTTCATATGGAGTGCCCAATGTTTTGTTATCATTGTTATACTTTGTCACTTTAGTCGTATTATCAGCCAAGCCTAGTACGACAGAATAATGAAACGCTTTTCCCTTTAGATTAAAAGAATCATTCCAACTAATCGATGCTTCCCAACCTTTCGTACGTAAGTTAGCAGCATTTGTTTTTGGAGAAGAAGCACCATATACATTCGGAAGATCCTTGGAAGCCATCAACATATCTTTCGTATCACGTACATATATATCAGCCGTCATATTCAAACGATTATTCAATAGTCCGAGATCCAAACCGATATTTTTTGTAACAACCGTTTCCCAAGTGAAATCAGAAGCATTCGGAGCAGAGATACTAGCACCTGACGCTTTATTTTTATCACCAAAAGCATAAGAAATTGTACCACCAGAAGATATAGTCTGCAAATAGTCATAATATCCGACTTGTTGGTTTCCTAATGCTCCCAAAGAAAAGCGTAATTTCAAATTACTAATTTGTTTACGTAATGGTGCAAAGAACTTTTCTTCATTAATTCTCCACCCGGCAGAAACTGAAGGAAAAAAGCCATAGCGATGTCCCCGGGCAAACCGTGAACTACCATCATAGCGTCCGCTAAATTCAAATAAATATCTATTTTTATAGTCATAATTCAAACGATAAAAAAGACCGAAAAGAGCATATCTATTTTTACCACCCGCAATACTCATTTCATCACCATTAGCTAAATTAAAATCAGTTAAATCTTCGGACAATAAATCATTACGTTGTATTTTGATGTCTTTAAAAAATTTAGTTTCATAATTGACACCGGCAGTTGCACTTACATGGTGCACATCGGCAAATGTATTTGTATAATTTCCATAAATATTGTATGAATGAAACCAATCATGATTAGAACGTTCATAAAGAGTATTAAGGCCATAACCATCTGTTTTCCAAAGAACTTCTCCGGGTACACGTGAATATGGATAATTAGCACTACGATTCATTGCCGTATATTCATGTTGAGCAAACGAATAATTAGCCGTCACCGTTACATTCTTAACAGGTGTCATTACCGCCTCAAAGGTGGTATTAAAAAAGTAATTAGTATCCTCATTCTTGTGTTTACCGTATTCAAGAATTGCACTAAGATCATTAGCAGGGCGATATCCTCCTGTAATAACTGTTGCATTCCCCATATATGTACCATCCGGATTGATTGGAACAATAGAAGCTAAGGCATGCTTACTTATCGCATCAAAAAGATTGTTAATAGCACCTGGCCCCGGAAATGGATAAGAATCCTTTTTGTATGACGTATTATTACTTATCTTCAACCATGGAGCAATCTCAATACTTACCTTGGAACGGAAATTGTATTTAGTGAAACTATCCATATTTTTCCGAATAACTCCTTTCTGATCATAATAAGCACCGGAAAGGAAATAGTGCACTTTCTTATTGCCACCACTGACACTAATATTGTGTTCCCATGTAGGACGAGACTCATCCATGAAGTAGTTATACCAATCAAAGTTACCATAATATTTATATTCACCATCTTTGATAACCACCCACGGTCGTTCCGGATTTTCCGTTTTATCATTACGCCGGATCCACATTTCATAATAATCTTCATCATTATAATTCGTATAGTTAGAACCTTGATAGGTAGAATAAAACATATCATTGATAGCCGCCGAATAATAACCGCGAGTCTCAAAATCTCTGGAAACTGTAGGTGAGCCAAAGCTATAACGTCCGTTATAAGAAACACGTGTTTTACCATCATTACCAGATTTTGTTGTAACCAAAATTACTCCATAAGCTGCACGAGCCCCATATACAGCAGCCGAAGAAGCATCTTTCAATACACTAATAGACTCCACATCATTGGGATTCACAGCATCGATAGTACCTTCTACACCATCAACTAATATCAAAGGCGTGGCACTACTACTGATAGAATTGATACCACGAATATTTATGCTACCACCCTGTCCCGGACGACCGTTAGAAACAGTAACATTCATATTAGGAACAGCTCCTTGAAGTAGTTTAGACAAATTATCGGCCGAACGTCCGATTACTTGTTTATCGTCAACCACAGCAACAGCACCCGTCAAATTGATTTTTTTCTGTGTACCATATCCCACAACAACTACTTCTTCCAAAACCTTGGTATCCTCTTCCAATGTAATAATCAAAGTTTTACCATCCTCAACTTTTACCTGTTGGTCTTTATAACCAATATATGAGATATTCAACACATTAAGCTTTCCTTCTTCTCCGTTTAAAGAAAAATTTCCGTTTACATCACTCACCGTTCCTCTATTGCTTCCTTTCAGAGCAATTGTAACACCAATCAACGGTTCACCGTTCGTATCAACGACCTTACCTGTAATCTTCTTCAAATTTCCATCAGGCGCAAATCTTTTACTAGACAAAATTATGCTTTTATCAAGCACTGAATAAACAACGTCACTTCCCTTAAAAACCTCATCTAGAATTTTAAAAATATTCTGTTTATTGACATTAATAGAGACACGTTTATGTACATTAACCTGCTGACTGTTAAAGAAGAATACAAAGTCAGTCCGCGATTCTATTATTTTCAAGACGGTTTCAATCGTTTGATTATTGACTTTCAAGTCAAGGATCGCATTTTGCGCATAAGTATTTGTCGCACGAATGCATCCTATCGAAACACATAGCATAATAATTAATAATCTCATAGGCAATGGAATTCCTTTTAAAGTTGCTTTCAGTAGCCTTTTAATCCCAAGAATTTGGATACTACAATGTTTTTGCATAAATTTGTTGTGATTTAAATTAAAAATAAAGTTAACTACACTTGTCGGCAAACAAGTAAGGCTAAATGATTTTTTATATGGGAAGAATAGTGCTATATTTTTCCCATATTTTTTGTTTAAGGAGGGAGTGTTTTCATAGTTCTTTTTTGTTTAATAAATTTCTATTATTGTTTTCTCTTTCACAACACCGTTGTCCAATGCCGATTCAAGATATCTGTATCTCACCCCTGAAGCTATTTTGAAGTGTTCCAAGATCTTATCCAGACGTTGATTAATAAAAGTACCTGTAAAGCAATATTTCTTTAATAATGGATTAACAATACGGAACTCTACGTCAAAACGCTTGCTCAAAGTTCTTAAAGCATCTTCAAGAGGAGTATCTCGATAAATGATCCTTCCACTTTTCCAAGCAATATCAGATTCAACAAAAGTAGTTGTACACAAAAGTTTCTCATCCAATAAATTATAAATCACCTTCTGTCCGGGTTGCATACTATAAGTAACCTCCCTGCCTTTCTGCTGACAATGGAATTTTACTCTACCTGTCACCAAAGTAGCAACTACAAACTTATCATCCGGATAAGCATCCACGTTAAATTCAGTACCTAAAACCTCTAATTCAATCCCCTTTCCTACATCGACTAAGAATTTCCGTCCATTATCCTTTTGTACTGAAAAATAAGCTTCTCCGAGCAATTCAACCTTTCGATATTCTCCTTCAAAAGACACTGGATATTTTAGATAAGAAGCAGAATTCAGCCATACCCAAGTACCATCCGGTAACTCCACTTTTGTCATCATCCCCGGATTAGACCGAATTTCGACATAACGATCATAATTTTTATCTTGATTAAATACAAAATAGAAGAAAGATAAGAATAAAGGAATAAATAACACAGCTGCTGCTCTTATCCCCCATTCCCACCAGTTTATTTTCTTCCTTTTTGACAATCTCTTATCCAGCTTCACCAATGCCTGTTTAGGATCTATCTGCTTCACGGTATCTATTATATCTGTTACGTGGTGTATGTAACAAATCTGTTTAGCTATTTTTCTGTTCTCTTCAGAGAGGGAAATCCAATTTTCTACCTCTTCTTTTTCTTTCTCTCCTAGTGTACCGGAAAAATAAAGGAGTAAAAGAGCCTCATCTATATTTTCATGTAATTCCATCATCTTTTATGTTCATTTTATTAAGAAGACGGAATACTTCAATTAGCCCCTAAACAAAAATGCAACTTTTTTAATTAAAAGCTGCATTTTTATTTTAAGACTCAAAAACGAATCGGCTATCCTTAGAGAAAATAAGGGAATATGATTGTAATCAACGGTAAATAGTCTTTTAGTTCTACACGTAAAAGTCTCAATGCTTGCTGGATACGATACTCCACTAATTTTATGGAAACGTTTAATTCTTTCGCAATCTCTTTATATGTTTTATCTTGATAACGGCTCATCTCAAAAGTTATACGATAGGAGTCCGGCAATCGCATCACGGCCTTTTCTATTTTCGCCATCAATTCCTCCACTACATAAAAATCAGGATCTTCAAAACTTGTCTGCATTTCTTTAGCAAACATATGCTCATAACAACGTCTTTTTGTCTGATTCTTACTTATTAAATCCAAGCATCTGTTTCTGACCGCCATAAACAAATAACTTCGCAAAGAAGTTTCTATGATCTGGAATTCTCTGTTTTCCCATAGCCATGTCATGATATCCAAAACAACTTCTTCAGCATCTTCTATAGGAATATAGTACTTCCCGAAGGCACATAGTATGGAATAATACTTCAAAAATAAAGTATCAAAAGCCTTTCTATCTCCTTTTCTAAAAAGAGAATAAAGCTCAATATCTTCATCTATCATACGATTTGTCTCCTTATTCACTTTACAAATTTATATATTTAAAAATCCCTAAACAAACAATTGCATCTTTTTTAATAGACAATAAAAAAAGTCAGCACAAAATGAAGCAATAAAGAAACAACTTTGTTACATATACCCACATATATCCTGATTATATCACTATCCCTTTCTAAAGTATTTTCACTTTTATGCAAAAAAACTTTGGTTTTATGCATCTTTTTTCCAAAATAATGCATACTTTTGCGCCATTCTTAGAATAATTATACAATGAAGAAGAAAGCAAATCGGTTAGACGCCATCAAA
>USSR01000187.1 GCA_900557355.1 uncultured Bacteroides sp. | reverse complement strand
AGCCAATCTGGAATATAAGATTTACCGCATCTCCTGGAGCTGGTGGTGGGAAAACCGGGACGAATCATTCGGAACATACGTCAACAGTAGCTCCATCACTCCCGTAGCCAGTGGCAATATACAGACTACAGGCGGAAAGGCAACCTTCAAATTCCGGGTAAATTATCCGGACTGGGGACGCTACCTGGTTTATGTGAAAGATAAGGAAAGTGGGCATGCCACCGGTGGAACTGTTTATATAGACTGGCCGGATTGGCGCGGACGTTCAAGCAAGACAGACCCCAGCGGCATTAAAATGCTTGCTTTCTCTCTGGATAAAGACTCGTATGAAATAGGTGAAACGGTAACTGCTATCATTCCTGCCGCTGCGGGAGGACGTGCACTGGTAGCCCTGGAAAACGGTTCAACCGTTCTGCAACGTGAATGGATTGAAGTTTCCAACAATGGAGATACAAAGTATTCTTTCAAAGTGACTCCGGAAATGGCGCCGAATGTTTACCTGCACATCAGCCTGTTGCAGCCTCATGCACAGACAGTGAACGATTTGCCGATACGTATGTACGGTGTAGTTCCGGTATTGGTGACTAATAAACAAACTATATTGCAACCGCAAATTAAAATGCCGGAAGTGTTGCGGCCGGAAACGGACTTCACCGTTACCGTCAGTGAAAAAAGCGGCAAGCAGATGACATACACATTGGCCATTGTAGACGACGGATTACTCGACCTGACTAATTTCAAGACTCCCGATCCGTGGAATGAATTCTATGCCCGCGAAGCATTGGGCATCCGCACCTGGGATATGTATGACGATGTACTCGGAGCATCTGCCGGACGCTACAGTTCATTGTTCAGTACGGGCGGTGACGAAACACTGAAACCGGCCGATGCAAAAGCGAACCGCTTCAAGCCGGTAGTGAAATTTATCGGTCCGTTCTATCTGGATAAAGGAAAACAGAAGACGCACACGCTGAAACTACCGATGTACGTAGGTTCTGTACGTACGATGGTGGTAGCGGGGCAAGACGGAGCTTATGGAAAAGCGGAAAAGACTTCTTTCGTGCGGACACCGTTGATGTTGTTGTCCACACTGCCCCGTGTGCTGAGCACACAAGAAGAGATTACTGTCCCGGTAAATGTCTTTGCCATGGAGAAGGAAGTGAAGAATGTATCGGTATCCATCCAGGCTTCAGGTGGAGGTGTGCAAGTAATCGATCCAAATAAACAATCCATTACTTTCAGTCAACCGGGTGACCAACTCGTTTACTTTAAGATAAAGACCGGAAGTAAAACAGGAAAAGCAACGATACATATCACTGCCAGCGGTGGCAGTCAGCAGGCGAAAGAGACCATTGAAATCGAAGTCCGGAATCCGAATCCGGCAGTGACCTTCCGTAACAGTCAATGGGTGGAAAAAGGAGAAAGTGTAACACTTCCTTATGCATTGAATGGTGCTTCTCCAGCAAGCAGCCGTATATTGCTGGAAGTTTCACGTATTCCTTCGGTAGATATCAGCCGCAGGTTCGACTACCTGTACAATTATCAACATCATTGCACGGAACAACTGACTTCCAAGGCTCTGCCGCTGTTGTTCGTCAGCCAGTTTAAAGCTGTGGATGAGGAAGAAGCTCAAAAGATTAAGGTCAACGTACAGGAAGCGATACGACAACTCTATGCACGCCAGCTTCCGAATGGCGGTTTTGTTTACTGGCCGGGGAATGCCAACGCTGATGAGTGGATTACTTCTTATGCGGGTATGTTCCTTGTATTGGCACAGGAGAAAGGCTACGCTGTCAACTCGAATGTGCTGAATAAGTGGAAACGTTTCCAACGTGCTGCTGCCCAGAACTGGCGGATGCCGGATCAGGATGACAGTTGGGGTCACTGGCAAACGGAAGTGCAACAGGCATATAGGTTGTACACACTGGCATTAGCCGGTGCACCTGAGCAGGGTGCCATGAACCGTATGAAAGAACAAACTAACCTGTCTCTGCAAGCCAAATGGAGACTGGCAGCCGCTTATGCCCTGACGGGTAAGATGAAACCGGCTGAAGAATTGGTATTTAAGGCGGAAACCACCATTGCCCCCTATTCTTCACAGAACTACATCTATGGTTCGTATGATCGTGACGAAGCTATGATATTGGAAACTTTACTCCTGATGAACCGCGACCAGGCGGCATTGCAACAGGCGAAAAAGGTATCCAAGAATCTGGCCGAAGAGAATTGGTTTAGTACACAGTCCACTGCTTTCTCATTGATGGCAATGGGACGCCTGGCTGAAAAGCTTTCAGGTACTCTGGACTTCACCTGGACATGGAATGGAAAGCAGCAACCCGTAGTGAAATCAGCCAAGGCTGTATTTGCAAAGGAACTGTCCACTTCACCGGCTTCGGGGAATATTATAGTAAAGAATGAAGGTAAAGGCGCATTAAGTGTGGATCTCATTACACGTACACAGTTACTCAATGATACGTTGCCCGCAATATCCAATAACCTCCGCCTGGACGTAAAATATACGGATATGAACGGAGCGACGATATCCATAGATGATATCAAGCAAGGAACAGACTTTATGGCAGTCATTACTGTAGGTAATATCAGTGGAACCACTGCTTACAGCAATTTGGCATTAACACATATCCTGCCGTCAGGTTGGGAGATTTACAACGACCGGTTGATGACTCCGGAAGTGACGCCTACCCGTGAGTATACCTACCAGGATATTCGTGACGACCGTATATTGACCTATTTCGACTTGCGTCGCAGCGAGCTGAAAAAGTTCACCATAAGACTGCAAGCTACGTATGCAGGTAATTTCATTCTGCCGGCTATCCAGTGCGAAGCCATGTATGACGGTTCGGCACAGGCACGAACCAAGGCAGGAAGAACGACCGTCAGCCGTTAAGTTCGTTTCATGGGAGCTAAGATTATAAAGTACTTCAAACAACTGTCTATCACCAGAAAAGTAATACTCATACTTATTACAATTCTGGTGATAGCCTATATCTTTTGCCTCCCCCGGCAACTTTTCCATGTGCCCTACTCCACCGTTGTCACTGACCGGAACGGTGAATTACTGGGCGCACGCATTGCATCCGACGGTCAATGGCGTTTTCCGCCCCGGACCACTACTCCGGAGAAAGTAAAGCAATGTCTCATCACTTTCGAAGACAGGCATTTCTATCACCATTGGGGAGTCAATCCTGTCTCCACGGGCAGAGCCGCCTACCAAAACCTAAAGAATAAGCGCATTGTAAGTGGAGGAAGTACCCTCACCATGCAAACGATCCGTCTGGCAAGAAACGAATCGCGTACTTTTGGAGAAAAGTTCATAGAAATGATCTTGGCTACCCGACTTGAATTTCGTACTTCAAAAGAGAAAATCTTGTCCATGTACGTTTCACACGCTCCTTTCGGAGGAAATGTAGTAGGACTCGATGCCGCTGCCTGGCGATATTTCGGACATTCGGCCGAAGAACTTTCCTGGGCGGAAGCAGCTATGCTGGCGGTACTTCCAAACGCACCCGCCATGATTCACCTTTCCAAATCACGACAATCACTGCTCAATAAAAGAAATCGTCTACTGAAACAACTGCGTGAGCGAAAGATTATAGATAGTTCCACTTACGAACTGGCCATCAGCGAACCACTACCCGATGAGCCTCATTCTCTCCCTCAAATAGCTCCTCACCTGGTCAGTCGCTTCTATCAGGAACGGAATGGGAAATATTCCGTATCAACCATCGACAGAGGTATTCAAAGCCAGATAGAGAATGCAGCCGAACGTTGGAGTAATGAATTTAACCGGAGTGATATACGCAACCTGGCTATTCTGGTGATTGATATCCGGACCAATCAGGTGGTAGCTTATTGCGGCAATGTAAACTTCGAACGGAAACAAAGCGGTAACCAGGTAGATGTAATTCAGGCACCCAGAAGTACGGGAAGTATTCTGAAACCATTTCTATATTATGCCATGTTGCAGGAAGGCAGCCTGCTACCTCATACACTACTGCCTGATATACCCATTAATATTAATGGCTTTACACCTCAAAACTTCAGTTTGCAGTTCGAAGGTGCTGTTCCTGCTTCAGAAGCACTTGCTCGTTCACTAAACATTCCGGCAGTAACGATGCTGCAAAAATATGGTGTTCCCAAGTTTCACACTTTCCTGAGGCAAATAGGTTTGAAGACAATCAACCGCCCCGCCTCCCATTATGGTTTATCACTTATCTTAGGCGGAGCGGAAGCCACCCTATGGGATGTAACCAATACATACGCACACATGGGACGGAGTTTATTGCAACTTCCACAAACGGAATGTAGTTTACTACTTTCAGATACTGAAGATTCGGAAAATTCCGAGGCAGTCACTTCTGCAAAGACAACGGACGTTTTTCAACCGGGAGCCGTATGGCAAACATTCAATGCTCTAACCGAGGTGAACCGTCCCGAAGAAATAGACTGGAAATCCATCCCTTCTATGCATCCCATCGCATGGAAGACCGGAACGAGTCATGGATTCCGCGATGCTTGGGCTGTAGGCGTCACCCCTCACTATGCCGTAGGTGTATGGGTGGGTAATGCTACCGGAGAAGGTAAACCCGGTCTTGTAGGAGCACGGACAGCCGGCCCGGTTCTGTTTGACATATTCAGCCTGCTTCCTCCTACACAATGGTTCAAACGTCCGGAGAATGTCTTTGTTAAGGCTGAAGTATGCCGGAAATCCGGACATCTGAAAGGCCGATTTTGCGAAGAAACAGACACCTTATTGATTCTTCCCGCCGGATTAAAGACGGAAGCTTGCCCTTATCATCACCTCATCACTCTCTCAGCCGATGAGACTCACCGTATCTATGAGAATTGTGCTAATCTGGAACCTACCATCCAGAAATCCTGGTTCACTTTGCCGCCCGTCTGGGAATGGTATTACAGACAACATCATCCGGAATACAGTCCGCTTCCTCCCTTCAAGCCGGGTTGCGGAGAAGATGCCCTCCAACCAATGCAGTTCATCTACCCGCCCATGAATGCACGGATTGTATTATCCCGGCAGATGGATGGAAGCAAAGGTTTCATCACCGTCGAACTGGCGCACAGTAACCCCGGCACCACCATCTATTGGCATCTCGACAACAGTTATCTGACTCAAACGCAGGACTTTCATAAAATCTCCCTGCAACCCAAACCGGGGAAGCATTCGTTGACGTCCGTAGATGACGCAGGGAATACGGCTTCCACGACCTTCTTTGTGGAATAGTCTATTGCAAATTATAACCTCGCACTCAGACTTCCTCCATCCGCTCCAGTTCGCAACCCCGGAATTGCATCACAATGCAATGCAATTCTGTGTTCTGTATCAATTGGCGAACCTTCGGCGCAGCGGCATATCCTTTTATCTGATCCACGGCTTCCTGCCATTGCGCTTCCGCTTTCGCACTTGAATCCTTTGAGGAAAGATATTTCAATTCCACAATATAACTATGCTTCACGTCATAGTGCAGCAGATCCGGCATCAGGAACAGATCGCAATAACCATGATTCAGTTCTACTTCCGGAGCAGTCAGATAGTAAGCGTTCACACTGAGATAAGCGGTAAAGAACCCCTGAATGTTACGTTCGCCCTCAATGGCGCTCCGCACGGAGGAATTCTCTTTGTAGGCGTGGGCAATAAACTCGAGAGACTCACGCCAATGGCCGTCGTAGGCCATTTCATAATACATCAGGCCCAGATCATTCAGGTTAATATGGCGTTTGTCCTGATACTCCTCTAACAAAAACTCATAATATTGCTTCCGTACATTGTTGTTGGGAATACTCAATACTACATAATTCCCACGTGTAGCGGTAATAGTCAGCATACCATAATAAAAGAGCAGGCTGGGGAATATTTCCGGATTAGCTATCTCGGTGGCAGGGAAAGTATTTACCAAGGTGGCTACAATCTGCCCCTCTTCCGTTATTTTGCGTAATACACCCTTGCGGTTGCCGTCCAACTTGTCCAGACGGATGAGTTTCTTCATCTTGCTGTAATCCGTACGGGTATTGGGGTCTATCATCTCCTTGGGAGACTTACCTAAATCTATATAGTTGCGCCTATAGTAAAGCACCATGTCACAATTGAACATCTTCGGGTCACGTTCCAGACTCTCTTCTGCGAAACAGTAATTGTCATACCACGGTTTCATCTCCTGAATCATCGTTTCCACGTCCGCCTCTTCCGGTAGTTTTCCCGCCTCCTTATAATATTGAAGCATCGTGCGCACGTCCGTCTCGCTGAAGCCCAGCATCATATTGAACTGATGTTTGGTGCTGATATTCCAGCCGATATTGAATCCGCTGGTCAGGTCGTCCAGAGTGACGGGACTGACACCGGTCATGAAGATACGCTTGAACATTCCTTTGAACTTCTTGAACACTTCCCGATAGAAACCGCTGGCATGCGTCAAGGCATGATAAATACCTTCTCCTTGTTCGTTGAGTACCATATTGGTGAAGTTGTCATATTCATCGACGATAAGATAGAGTTTGGCGCCGTATTGACGTGACTTCCGTTCCAGAAGATTCAGCTTGTTGGTGGAGCCGTACTGTTCCTTCATCTCCTGCTGGAAACCGAGGTAATAATAAGGCTCATAAATGGAAGAGAAACCGCCCAAGCCGCCACAGCAATAGTCTTCAAAGTTCTCGGCGAGCGATCTGTCCAGTCCTCCCACCCGTGAGAAATCCATATAGAGTATTTGGAACGTTCCTTGCAGGGGCGTGGGGTGCTCTCCTACCCAAAGGTTCCCGAAACGCTTCTGGAACATTTCTTTCTGGGAGATGTCGTAGTATGCCCTGAGCATACTCAGAAAGATACTTTTACCAAAACGGCGGGGACGGATAAAAAAGAGACTGTCGGGTTGGTCTTCCAACAAAGGCAGGTACATAGTCTTGTCTACATAATATTGATTCTGCTCCACCACTTCCACGAAGTTGGAGACGCCATAGGGAATTCTTTTCACATTTTCCATAATTGCTCCTGTTTTGGGGTTCATACACAAGAAGTGAGACAAATGTAGTCTATTCCAACGGAAAGAACAAAGATAGGGGAAGAAAGTTTTATTAGGAGGCTTACGGCAAAGCTCGTAACTGATTCATATCCGCTTAAACATGAACTAAATTCACCTGCTGATCCACATTAAATAAGTAATGAATATCCTATTCTTTAGGAAGAGAATTTGCATAAAGATATATATTTCCACCAGCAAAACACTTAAAATATTACAAATCAACCAACTATCCATTCATCAAGTTACTTCCTTACGAAACCGAAAGCAGGCTGTAAAACAAACAATTACCTATACACGCCTGTACAATTAAACGTTCGTTTAAAGGACGTGCAAATATAGCAATATTTTATACACCAAGTATAAATATCAATAACTTTTTTTACTATTATATCCTTCTAACTGTCAGTTATCAGGCTCATAGTCTTATCAAAGATTAGAAAAATGGCAGTAAAATGCCTTTTAAACGAACGTTTAATGGACACCCTATAAAACCTACTATTTATGCACACGATAAAACAGACATTACCTCCCTCCAATTCCCCGAATAACTTCCGGAACACGAGCTTATTATCTCTGAATATATCATCTCAATATAACGACAATGAATACAGTAAAATTGGTAAAACTACTGATGTTATTCTGTATGGCAGGATACCTTCTCCCCTTGAATGCACAAAAAACGACTTCCCGTGTCGCTCTCACCACCAACTTCCTTTCGTGGGCAACCCTTGCCCCCAACCTCGGAACCGAAATATATATAGGTAAGAAACTTTCCATAGCCGCCGACGGCAGTTACGGTATGTGGAATTACGGGCATACCCACGGCAACATACAGACCTGGAGCGCAGGAGGCGAAGCCCGTTACTGGCTGCCACCTCCTGCTGGGAATCTCACCCTACACGCAGCAACTGCTCACCCTCACCCTGCACTACGCCGAGGGAGAACCGCAGACCGAAACCTACGACCTCACCCGCCTGCTGGCAGGCTTCAACAACTTCGAAGCGGGAAGCGGCACGGACGCCCTCGTCCTGAGCGGCAACCTGTCGCTGGACCAGAGCATCGAAGAGGCAGGCATCACCGGAAGTATCAACGACTGGACCACAGGCACAGAGACGGATATGGACGCAGACAACGAATAAAAACAATCAATACCGAGTATATGAAGTATCTAAGCATTCTTGCAGTCCTCGCACTATTGACGGGCTGCACAAACGACGAAAACGCACCGGACACGGACAGCGGCGACCGGGTAGCCGTGAGCCTCTCCGCAGGAATCGGGCAGACAAGCCACGCCACGCAGACCCGCTCCCTCAACGACCAATGGACGGCAGGAGACTCCATCGGCACCCAGAACTACACCCTGAAAGCAACGGATAAGAACGGGGTGTTCGAAAGCGGAAAGAGCTATACCCTGGCCGTCACCGTGAACCGCACGGAAGCCTCCATGACCGTGAGCATCGGCCAGTGGCAGGAAGGAGGAGAGAGTGAAGGAGATGCGGGGATGGAGATAAATATTAAATATTAAGTATAAGGTGATTGATAATGTATATAAACTATTTAAACAAGTAAAAGATATGAGAGCAAGTAAGATTTTGATGGCTACGGCCATGACGACCGCTATTTTCGCCCTGGGCGCATGCGGCAACAGCGACGAACCGGAAGTGGTGGACATCACGAAGCCGATTAGTCTGGACTTCGGACTGACAGCGACACAGACACGTGTCACTATTGAAGACGACGCGAGTTTTGAAACGGGAAACAGTATCGGTATCTATATGGGAGAGCCGCAGAATGATGATGCTAAAGGCGTTTTGGGAAGCCTGGACAAGTACAATAATGTGAAATATACATATGATGGCGATTCATGGTCAGGCGATGCTATCTACTGGCAGAACACGTCGCAGTATCATACGCTGTATGCTTACTCGCCTTACGACGGAGCTATGAGCCAGACCAACACCACTATCGAATTTGAACTGAAGGCAGACCAACTCGATGGCGCTAACTACAAAGCCGTAGACTTCCTTTGGAAAAGCACCGCCCCGGTGAAAGCACGTACAGACGCTTTGCCTATGGTGCTGGAACATAAGATGAGCCTAATAAAGGTGACCATCACTAGAGGCAATGATATGACAAGTGAGGAACTGGCTGCTATGGACATGGTAATTAATGCCCCCAACGGCATAAAGGCTAAAGGGGAATTCGACCTGAAAACCGGTACATGTAAAGCGGCAAGCGAGCAAGGCGTCCCTTCCGCCCTGACAACCGTCAATCCCTACCGGACTGGCAATGTATTCTATGCCATCGTGATGCCAGGCACTACATTCACAAATGGCGACGATTTCGTCACATTGACCGCTTTGGACGCTACTCCTTATATCTATAAGCTGAGTGTCAGCGGTGATGGTTCACTTGCTATGGTGGGCGGCAAAAAGTACGAATTCACCCTCAAAGCCAATAAGGTAGGCATAGAACTGATACAGTTCACGATTGATTCATGGGATGCCGGTAGTGGTGATGATAACGGCAATGCCGACATGGTAGTCCCTGCCCACCCCTAATCTCTCCCCCCTCTCCGCCCCGGACGCCATACGTCAAGTCCGGCACCGCCTGCTTCGCAACGGGGGTGGAACAAAAACAGTGATTAGTCACTAACGAAACGCTCTTTGACAGACTGGGAAACGGAAAATAAAGGGAATACCTCACAACGCCTTACGGGAACTTTTGTTATCTTTGCATCGTTGTATTGCTACAATAGAGTAAAAACAGATAGGAGGAAACGGATTATGAGAACAATGGAACTAAGAACATCTTTGATAAGCGAAGTAAGCGCTTTGCTCGATAACGATGAACTGATGAGTGAAGCTATTCATTTATTGAGAGGGTTACGTAGCCGTGTGAAAGGCTATGCCCGCCAGGAAGAGGAATCTTGCAATCATGTAGTGAGCGAACCTCCCTGTCAATATACGATGAATGAAATGCAAGAACATTTAGAGCTAAGTCGCCAAGATATAAAAAGCGGGAGGTGCTACACTCAGGAAGACATGAAGAAAAAATACGGTAATGTATGAAGATAATCTGGTCATTCACTGCAGAGAAAGATTTGGATGCTATACGTACTTATTATTTACAATTCAGTGATAGAACCGCTGCACGCATTTGTGGTAATATTCTCGCAACGTCCGACAAGCTTCTGAATTTCCCTTTAGCGGGAAGGCAAGAGCCTAAGTTGGGACCGGGAATACGCGCTTTGGTTGCCGATGCGTATTATACACTAATATATGAGTTAAGTAACGATATCATTTATATTCATGCGGTCTGGGATGTTCGGCAAAGTCCGGATAAACTGGCTGAACATATTAAGTAGCTATACCTGCCTTTATTTTTCACGTCCCGCCACCCGCCTGCCCTTCTTCGTGCAGCCGGATGCCGGGACGCTTTCCGTTTTCCCCGTCTCATGTCAGAGCAGCATTTCCACCGAACGAACCGAATGGAAACAATGCATAAAAGTAACAATGATATGAGAACAAGAAAAGCATTACTCAACCTGCGGCACTCCTTGCTGCTT
>USSR01000186.1 GCA_900557355.1 uncultured Bacteroides sp. | reverse complement strand
CAGATTATTACCGTTTCGTGCGCTGGATAAGCACCGGAATGATTTGTTTCAGATAGAGGCTTTTTTCTATGGTTTGGCGGGATTGTTGGAAGAAACGTTTCTGAAAAAGGAACAGGAAGACGAGTATAGTATTCGTCTTTGCAAAGAGTTTCGTTATTTGCAGCGAAAATTTGAAATCGGGCAGGGGATGGATGCTACTTTATGGCGTTTTCTACGGCTTCGTCCGGAAAACTTTCCGCATATTCGCTTGGCGCAATTAGCTTATCTCTATCAGAAAGGGGATAAGTTGTTTTCACGTTTGTTGGAAGCGGAAACTCTGGTGGATGTGAGAAACTTACTGGATGCCCGTACGTCTCCCTATTGGGAAAATCATTATTTATTCGGACGACTTTCTTCACAAAAGGAGAAGGCGATGGGAGAGCGTTCCAAGGATTTGATTATCATTAATACAGTGGTTCCTTTTCTTTATACATACGGTCTGCATAAGGCAGATGAACGAATGTGTGAACGTGCCGGACGTTTTCTGGAAGAATTGAAGGCGGAGAGCAATCATATTATCCGTTCGTGGAGTGATGCCGGGCTTCCGGTTGTCAGTGCGGCGGATAGTCAGGCATTGATACAGTTGCAAAAAGAGTACTGTGATAAGCGAAAGTGTCTGTACTGTCGCTTCGGTTATGAATATTTGAGGAAAAAGTAGCTTCGAAAAAAAGGCTTTGGTCGATGAAATATGTATAATTTTACCACGTTAGTGTATTTTTCTATGTATACGTTTTTTTATTTTATCACTATCTTTACATTGTGCAATAAACAAAACATCTTATAGAAAGAACAATATTATGAATAAAATTATTAGCCTTTTCATTGCTGTATTTTTTAATGTATATACTTCTGCTCAGATAAATGCAGGAAGTACCAAAGAATCTTTAATGACTCTTGACGAGATGCCATCATGGATTTTAAGTAATATTCAATTTCCTCAAGAAGCGTACAAATATGGAATAGCTGGCATTGAACAAGTTTGTATTAGTGCATCTTGGGATGGAAAAGTTTTCATAACAAGCATACTGAATACATTAAATCCTGCTTTTGAGAAAGAAATTATGGATGTCATAAGTAAAGCTCCTCGATGTCGATATAATGGAAGTCAACCTAAAGATATATATAAATATATGCTAATTGATTTTCATCAATATATTCCTGAAGATAAACGGGAACAAATACAACAAGTAACTATGCATATTCCACCGCGTTTATCGAATATTCCTACGAGTCCTTTTAATAGCAGGGACAAGTTTGTTCAATGGATACACAACAATATTCAAATACCATCAACACTGAAATGTTATTCAGATACATTACTTTTTCAGTATACAATAACTAAAAAAGGAAAGGTAAATAATATATCTATATTACAGTGTAAGAATGATATTGTAAAATGTGCGATAGAGGATTTATTAAAAAAATCTCCTAAATGGGAACCGGCCATTGCTGATAGAACAACTCCAATTGATGTTACTATATGTGATAAGATTATTATAAAAACCGATAATGATGGAATGCTTTTGCCATTAATAGTGTATCGTGATGATGTTTTTTGTAATACAAGAAGCAAACCAACTGATCCGGATATGATCGTTTTTAATCCAGAAATAAAGGCAAAATACAATGAAGAGGGTAATTTCTTGAAAAATATTATGTGTGATGTTATAGTTGATAAAAAAATGGTTCTGAATGGCTCGTTTGTTATAGAAAAGGATGGTACGACTAGTCATATAGAAATTTCAAACAGTCCGGACGCGGAAACTGATAGTATTGTAACAGAAGCTATCGCTCGAACAAAATGGATCGCTGCGATGCAAGGAGAAAGCGCAGTACGAACGATTTATTCATTTGGGGTAAATAAGCAACCGCGAAAACAAAATCAATCCAGTAAGTATTCTTATTATGATATTTTCGGTAAATATTTTATAGCCCTCCAAGCTAATCCGATGCGTACGTCATATAGATTCATTCAGGGGGATGGAACGATACAGAACTATCCATTTAATAATCAAGGACTGTTTGACTATAAGGCTTATTACCAAGGAATGTTATATTACTACAAAAATATGGCCGGAAAGAATAGTAATATTTCAAGAGATTATTTTGATAAACTCTATAAAATGTATGCGGGATATTAAAAGAAAAGATTTGTGCAAAAAGACAATTTCAAGGAAAAAAATTTAGTCCCCAATATTAGATATTGCGGTCTCTATCAAGGAAGCCAAAGTCTGCTTATAGACTTTCTTCAGTAATCTAATGGGTTACAGATGGCAGATGTGTGATAGCTGACTTGTACTGTGGTAGATACTTATTGTGTTTTCTTTATATTCTTTTCTTTATGAAGAAACTCTAAAATTTCAGCTTCCATTCGTAAAGCTTTTGTTCCTTTTTTCTTTATCGGTTGTTTTAAAAGATAATTTCCCATGTCGATGGCTGCATTTATATTTCCTTTGTCTATATAAAGCTGGAATAATTTGTACGAAGGAGTGATATGATGTGGAATCATGGCAGCAGCCGTTTGATAGCATGCTTCAGCTTGAGCGTAATCTCTTTTTTGTTTCCAAAAATCTCCCATCTTGATATATAGTTCACTATTAGGAGCAATTCGGGCAGCTGTTTGTAATATTTGTGGTTTTGTATTTAAAGGATAATCTTCCAAACTACTTTTTGAGTAGATGTACATTAACTGTGGATTATAACAAAATAATGGGTATAATGTGGATAGTTGAGAATGGGCTTCTTCGGATATTTTATTTTTATCCACTATCCTGATAATTGTGGTAAAAGTTTTATGGTAAATATGATAGGACCAGATTGATATACATATAATAGAGATGGAGGCTATACTTCTAACGATGTATTTTGCTAAAATAGATATTGTAAACACTTTTATGGTTTTGCTTTTCATCATTCCTATTATGCTGATGAATAATATTTCTAATGGAAAAACCTGGCCAGGATAAGAAAAAAAAGAGAAGACTAGGAAAGTGGTTAAGGCGGATTTCAGACAATGGTCAGTATTATTCTTTTCTTTATAACTAAATAATGCATAAAACAACCATGAAACAACAACTAATCCAACTATTCCCTGTTCTGCTGTTATATATAAAAATTCGTTGTATGTATAAAAAATGTTGTCAGCTAATAATGTGTATGGAGAATTTGTAGCTTGTAAGAAATATTCAGCTTGGTAAAGCATGTAATTAGCTTGCCATCCTCCGGTCCCAATACCGAATAGAGGATAATCTTCTATCATCTTTATTGTGTTATACCATATTAGCAATCGGCCATCTGCCGAATCTCTTCTTATAAAGTAGATTGATATGATAAAAACGGTGATGATAAGCAGAAAACCTGATTTCAAAAGAGTTGGTTTGACTTTGATTGTATGTTTTCTTTTTAACCATTGCCATAGGAATATCATGCTTCCTACCAATGCAGCTGTCCACCCGGCGCGTGAACCAGATAATAGTAAACCATATAAAATAAAACAGGCTATCATGCAAAATGATAATGTTAATATACGATGCTTGTTTTGTATGTTTTCATAAATGAAAAAAATAGATACTATCCAGCATACTGCTAATAATCCGCCTAATGGTCCTGGATTTCCAAACGTTCCTGTGATTCCGAAATCATGATGATTGCTCTCTAAATAATTCACTTTTTGAAGTGTTGAAATGATTACTTCGGTAATTCCCCAAATACAGACTATGTATAATAGGCAATAGCACTGTCGTTTTGGCATAATGCGTATACACGTATATATAAGGCATAATACAGTCACTCGCCAAATTGATGAGTAGTCAATAGGTACAGCTCTATTTAAGAACAGTAATATGCAAATTGATATAAGTAATATATCTTGTATTCTGATGTTTTCAATAGAATAGCTTTTCATACTGTTTATAAGGTACATTTAATTTAAGTGGAAATATATTTATATATGATTTATCCTAAAGATGAGCAATGTGTAATCTAAATTTTCCAGCACTCTTGGTTTTGTTTTACACAAAGAATGCTGGAAAATAATAATTTTCATAATCGATCGGCACTAATTTTTACAGAACTGTACCGTATAATAATAAAACTTCTTAATCTATATATAAATTCTTCTCATATCTTTTAGAAGTTAGTTTTCCTGTTTTTTCATCATTAGAATATGTTGAAAGAAACAAATGTGCCCTTACTACATTATTGGCTGGGATAGAATCCAAAGGATAGGAGAGTTCTATTCTTCCTTTTGGAGATAAACTCTTGTGTAATATCCATTTCCCGCTTTCAAGAGTAAATAGACAAATCGTCAAATCCGCGCTTTTCCCATTAGAAGATTCTGTTAAAACAATATAGCTTCCACTAAATTCACTTAACCGCCCTTGATTCATAACTAAAATTTCTTTGTCTGTATTATTAGTAAGTATAAGGGTTAAAGAATTATTCGGTTTATCATAAGAAAATTCAATTTTTACTTCTTGGGCGGTACAAAAAATAGAAATGCCCAAAAGTACAATACCTATAAATAAATGTTTACTTGTTATCATTTAATTTGTTTTATGGGTAAATCATTTTTATATCTTTTGCTAACTAATTTTCCTGTCTTCCTATCTCTAAAATATGTGGAGAGGAATAATCTAGCTCTTGTAACATTATTTGCAGGGATAGCTTCAAATGAATAAAAAAGTTCTAGTCTTTCGTTAGGGTTTATTGTTTTAGAACGGATCCACTGTCCATCTTCATAGTCATATAACGAGATGATTAGATCACTCTGTCCATTATCATGTTTTTCAGTTAAAATAATGCAGCTTCCAGATGATTCATTCAATAGGCTTTGATTCAATACTATTATTTCTTTATCCGTATTATTGAAAAGTTTTAGAATCAAAGCATTGTCTTGTCTATTATAAGCAAAAGTAATTTCTAAATCCTGTGTTTGTCCCTTGCTAGGAATTGACATACACAATAATATACTTATAAAAAAAGATTTAATTGTATTCATAATTTTATTTATTTGATGATTGTTCTGTAGCAATTATTAGAAGTTGTTCATAAGTCCATTCTAACCAAGTTCTTTCATTCTCATAATAATGTGATACCTCTGGAAAGTTTTCGCGTTCTGCTTTATGCGTCTCTAATTCATTTTTATAATATTCTATTGTTCCATAGCGATCAATGATTAATTCTTGCTTAAAATCAGCTTCTCTTGTTTCGGGAGTCATTATATATTTGCCATACATTATATCTAATCTTTCATTCAATATCTTTTCAATATATGGTGGAGGATTTAGGACAATTGTTTTTTCGAGAATAGTCATTTCAAGTTTTCCATAATGCTTATGGTCAATATGGTACATCTCATGCCATATTGTGGCTATTCTATCTATTTCTGTTAAATTATCTGAGCTAAAAAATAATTGACATAGTTGAAGAACTCCATCCTTGCTTGTACGTGCAGTTGAACGACAATAGTTTTGTTTTTCAATTGTGTATTTCGTTCGATCAATATTCTTAAGCTTTTCTAGTTGGATTAAAAGGCTATTTACTGCTTTTTTTTCAGCTGTAGATAAAGGAATAGATTTTTCATCAGAATTCTGGTCACCATTATTATTTTCTGTCACAGTATCATCTTCCGTACTCGTCGATTCCGGTTCTGTCGGTTCGGGGTCTATTGTTCCACTATCGGGAGGTGCTATGATTTCCCATTCATCGTTTCCGCCACTTGTTTCATTATTATTTGATTCTGGAGTAATTATGACTTCTTCAAGTGTCTCACCAATATAAGTGTAATCATCTTCATTACCATAATCATAATCGTAGTTATAGTCATCTTCTCCACGCGTTAAGACCATCTTTTTCTTTTGAATATATACAGTAGATGCTAATGCGCGAGCCTGCTCATACTTATCTGATAAATTAGTTTTCCCTGAAGCATTTAATAGAAATACCCCTCTCGTTTTTACTCCGTTCTTAAAAGTACTTATACGAGCTGTAACTTGTGAATATACACAGGAATATAATGCTACTCCTGTAAAACCACCCTTGTCTGCACAATTTATAAAGTTGTTACAAGTTTGTGCACCATTTCTACTATCATATAATTTGGAGGGTATCAAAGTTAAGATGTATTGATCCATTCTATTGCTCTTTACATCTTTTACTATCACTAGTTTCTGATATACATTGACTTTTCCTGCAGAAGGCTTGCCATTTCTTTCATCTACATAAATTGCTTTAAAGTGATAAGTCGGAGTTATAGGAATATCATAGCAAGCGAGTCCGTTGTTGGTAGAACTGACTGCTGCATCCCAGTTAGGTACGAAATCACCGGGGGAAACTGTTTTATTCCTTTTGTTATCCAATGAACGACTTAATGTTAAATTAGCATGAGCTTGAGTTTGAAAAAAGTTTTTAGCTTCTTGCAAACTAAAATCTTTCATGTCAGTCTGTAAACCTGATTCTAGCAAATCTTCATCTTTGCAATTTACTATACTAATGACAATTGCAATTACACATAAAACAGTATAAATATAAGTTGATTTTTTCATAAAATAATCATTTTAATCCTTTTCTTTTCATTTTTCTTTCAAAATCGTATTTCCACCAACCATACCATTTTTTATAATTATCAACCTTGAATAAAGGATTTACTGTCTTACAGAAGGTTTCACCTAATTGGGAGAGTTGGTCGTATTTATCGCTATCAGACAGTTTTTTCTGATTGAGAATCTTATATTCTTCAATTGCATACTTATTATAAGCTGTCTTGAATTTGTTTATTTGCTCCTGATTTAGCCCATATCTTGATTTCAAAGTATGATCTAATGCTGCATTATTTACTTTTTTCCACTTTACAGAAACAGACGGAACAGTCTTTGCTATTTTTTTTGCCATCTCATCATCAATAGCCATCAGTTCCACTTCCCTTTCGGCATTTTTTTTATTGCTATTGAGTATGTTTGCACGTTTTTGTTTATACGTATCTTCTATTTTTGCTATGGTAAAGGCATCTTTGTATGTAACTCCATATTTGTCCATATTGTCAAGTGCTCTGAAGAACAGTCTCTTATATTCGATATACCAAGTCCCATTTTCAGTTCCTAATATTTGTTTTATTTTAATATTTAGCTCGGATACCATAGTATCACTATTTTCATATTTTTCCCATGCTTCTCCAGTATCTTTATGCATTTTATCTCGTTCTTTGCCCCATTCCGATTCGGCCTTATACAAAGCACGCATTTTTTCATATGGAATAAATTTGTTTTCACTTAGTATTTGGTAACGTTCCATTTCTTGGGTACAAGAGCTCCATTTTTTATGTTTTCCTCCAGAAAATGCTTGGCTGATTATTGTACCATATTTTTTATAAAGCTTTTTTTGTTCCGCTTTAAATTGAGTAGAGCTAATTTTCCGATTCTTTAGCTGGTCATTCTCTTTCTGTAAGGAGAATAGAATTTGTTCGTATTCATCTGCCTTTTGACTATTGATTTTATACGTTCTCATCATATATTCCTTGCGTTTACCGATGTTTACGCCCGGAATAATTTGTGAAAAGCCCACACTTCCTATTAAAAGTAAGGACAAAAACAAAGTAATTTTTTTCATAATTTTATTATTTAATAGTTAGAAATAATTTTACCACCATATCTGTTTCCCATTTTCATAAGTGAATGGACGTTCTTCACGGCCTTTAGTCAAATTGCGCAACCATAACAGAGCTTTTTGAGGTACGTTATCATAAACGACACTATCACCTATTGGTCGTTTCCGGCCTAAACTTATCCATTGATCCTGCCAATAAAACAGTTCATAAGTGTCTGTTGAAACTATTGCATTATCGTCATTACGTGGAGCAAATCCAATTTTTGAAATCTTCACAGGTTTATATAAATCCACACCAACCCATAAGTCTATGCCACCACTCACTTGATAATAGGTAAGTGGTTGTCCATCGAAAATATTAAGCATAGTACTGTCTTCGTATATAGCATCACAAGCTATAGGGTGGAATGGTAGAAGCTTTTCATCAGATTGATATAAACAAAATTCTGCGATACTAAAGGTCCCTTTTGGTTTTCTATAACGTATGTAACGATAGGCTTTCTCTGCAGATATTTCTATCTTTTGCATTTTGCTTTCCGGAGTTTTTGTTATTTTATAAAGTTCCGTTGCATCAGAAAAGTCTGCTTTATTTGCCCCTTCAAAAACTCCCATAATCATCAATTTTGAGAAATCAACAATTCGCATATTCAAAGGGAATTTGCGTTTACATACTACTCTTTCAAGATGTTTAGTGTCTGGTTTTATTTCCCTTACTGAATCCTCCGATACTATTATTGGGCTGCCTATTGGAATGGCCTCTTCATTTACCCAGTGAGTTGGGAGATAAACTATGCCATCACCTAAATCAATAGCTTCCTTATTACGATCAACATTGTATATATTTCCAGTCCCAATGTGATGGAATGTTTGAGAAGAGGAAAAAGCAACAGGTACCCATCTTTTTGGGGAAAATACAGATAAAAAATTTTCTTTTTCTTTATTTATATTAGTCGAGACTGTAACATCACAAGAGCCGATGTTGTGCAATTTTGTAACATCCAGTAGGTCATTGTGACGAAATAATTCGGGAATATTGTCGATGTGTTTGGCTAAATCTTGTATTGAATACATCTTACGATATATTTTAGGAGTTTTACGTGATAGGTAATAATCTCCGTTTGCTTGTTTGTCTGTGTTTTGTAATGGATATATTTTATTGTCTGGTAATATAATTGAAACAAAAGAATGTCCATTGTTATTGCTTCCCCAATAAGGTACAAATTCAAATGCGGCAGGAATTCCTACTGACCGTAAGGCCATAGTAACTAATGCTGTTCTATCATCACATTTACCATATCCTGTCTTTATTATTGATGAATATGATTTTAATGTATCTTTGTAAAATTCGGGAGATAGCTCTATTTTAATTTGAGCATTTATATTCTGTGCTGTTTGAATAATATCGTTGGTACATTGTTTCTCAAATTTTCTACTACAGTCCCATTTCCAATAATATTGTAATGATTCATCAGCGACTCTGTATGGTAAGATGTATTCGCAGAACTGTTCGAATGTATAATTTTTCAAATAAGGACTCTTTTCTTTTAAAAAGAATGAATGCTCTAGTGATTTTATGAGAGAGTCAGCTTTTACTATATCAATATCATATATTTTCTGTTCTTTGCCATTGATGGAATATTTGTTAGGCATATTTTCTATCAGAAAGCAAGCAGCTTTATATTTATCTTTGTCCTTATTTGTTTTATAATGTTCTAAAAAGCGAGTAAGTTCCTTTTTATTTGTTTGAGAATTGTTTGCTATTTCCCATGCTAGTTTTTCACTGGATGAAGTACAACTGAGTAACAAGAGAAGTAAAAATACGGTGTAAATTGTTTTCATAGTATTATAATGTTAAAGTGTATTCTTTGTTTGTATGTTGTTACAAAGGTGAGGAGAAATAAGTATTTAGGTATGAGTAAATGGTACATTAGTAGGATGAAAACGTACATTATTTGACCGTAGACGAATGGAATCGGATATTTCTTTAAAATCTTTTATTTAGAACGTAATAACGAAGTTTCTTTTGTGCCTTGATTTGAACCAATTTTAATGTATAAAAGTATTGCAAAACCAAACTTGTTACTATCTTTGCGCCGTCAATTAAACTATTAATTTATATAGTGTTATGAGAGCTAAAAAGTTTGTATGCTGCTTGCTGGCTATGATGCTGCTCGCAGGTGTTTCGTTTATCTCCTGCGGTAATAGTTCCAAGGCAAAAGCCGATAGTGAACTGACTACACAAGACGGTGAAGATTTCAAATCCTTTCTGGATAAATTTACTTCCAGTGCAGCCTTCCAGTATACTCGTATCAAGTTCCCATTAAAGACTCCGATCACTTTGTTGGCAGATGACGGAGAAACCGAGAAAACATTCCCTTTCACTCGGGAAAAGTGGCCGTTGCTGGATAGCGAAACCATGAAGGAAGAACGTATCACCCAGGAAGAAGGGGGAATCTATGTCTCCAAGTTTACGCTGAATGAACCGAAACACAAAATCTTTGAAGCGGGCTATGAAGAGTCCGAAGTGGATTTGCGTGTCGAGTTCGAATTGCAGGCTGACGGGAAATGGTATGTGGTGGATTGCTATACAGGCTGGTATGGATATGACTTGCCGATTGGGGAGTTAAAACAGACTATTCAGAATGTGAAAGAAGAAAATGCCGCATTCAAAGAAATACATCCGTAGAGATAAGTATCAATATCAAGTATTAAGTATCAAGTATTAGCCAGTCATTTAATACTTAATACTTGATACTTAATACTTATTATTAGGGTTCTCCTACATAATATCCTAGTTCGGATTCTTTTCCGTCTACCATTTCCCTGACAATGCCGTTTTTAGTGTTGAAATCCTGATAGAGTTCTTCATAATCACGTGTATAATCTGCGTCGGGGACTACGTTAACATCAAATTTTAGTTCTGCTTTTCCATTTGGGAGCATATTGCCGAAAATCCGGATGCGGTGAACAACTTCGCCTACATTCTTGATGCTGTTGTAGGTTGCTTTGAATTGTA
>USSR01000185.1 GCA_900557355.1 uncultured Bacteroides sp. | reverse complement strand
ATTTTCCGGTAGATTTTTACTAATTTTCAGTCGTGAATTTAGTAAAAATCCGAAGGCTTTTTACTAAAGGGTGGGACGGATGTATTATGTGTAACGATTTTTTTTTCTTATATAAGAGCAATTTATGGACAGAACTTTAGTATTGAACCTTGTTATTGGAATTGTGCTGTTGCTTTATACAACCTATCGTGCTGTTTCTATTCTTCGGGCGCAGAAGGAACTTCAACCCACTTCTGACGCAGGCGGTGAGGCATTGGGGTCGACTGTGCCGGACAATCTGTTCCGCTTCTTGAAAATCCGATTGCTCAATTTCAAAAGCATCAATCTGCTTTGGCTATTCGTACTTGGCTTTTCGGCTTTCTGTTTCGTCAACCATAGTTTTGTTTACGGTCGGATGTATCTTGCCATGGCGTTCCTGTTCGGGGCTGTCCTCTTCTGCCTGTTGCTTGTCGGCTACTATAAATCGAGGAAGCAGCAGGTGCGCACTATGGTTTCGGAAGAAGGGTTAGGCCTGCTCATGCCTTCGGGCAAATATAGCAAGACGGCATGGTGGGAGGAGATAGGCGAAGTGTACTTCTATGCCGGATATGTGCAGATTGTAAAGGGACGGAACTTAAGCAGATACAGTGGCAACACCTATAATTATTATGTGTATTATCAGGGCAACCCGGCTTTGAAGAACCGGATTTTCAATCTGATTGCAACCCACTTCAAAAAGACGTGTATCTCTGATGTGGACACCTTCGCGCGTTGGGTAAAGCCATTTTGCAAGCAGGCCGCCTATATGTTCATCCTTCGGGATGTAAAGCCCGAGCCGGGTTGTTCCAAAGTGGGCGGTTACCCGTATTTGCCCGAAGATAAGACTTGGCCTTGCCATGAAGGGAAGCCATTGAGCTTTATCTGTCAGATTAATTGTGCTGAAATCCCGTATAACTCAGCTGAAGAATGGCTTATACCGAGGAAAGGGATGCTCTATGTATTTTTAGATATGACAGCTTCGTACATCTACGAAGATGAGGTCTTTTTGAAGGATCCTTTTGCGCGCGTCTTGTATTGTGATGTCCCGCTGTCTCGATTGGCTCCCGTATTGCCACCTGCACACTTGAACCAACCACTTTACATCGAGGAGCGAGCATTAAATTGGAAGAACGGATATGACTTTCCCGGGCTTTTAGATTTGGAGTCTCTGACAGGACGGGAGATGGTGAACCGTCTGTGGGCAACTTATGATGACGCTTGTATGCTTGTGGAGAAGGAAAATTTCTACAGGGAGGACTTCGCGGGGGTCGTCGCTGGAGATGCCTATTATGGTTGGCAGAAAATCTGCGCACAGGAAAAAACTTTCTCTGAAAAGGAGAAGAATGAATACACGCCCCTGGTACGAATCTATGAAGCTTGCCAAAAAACGGATAACGGCTCCGCCTCTCCAATCTATTTTGGAGACTGTGGCTTTGTCTATTTGTTCATCAAAAAGAGCGATTTGAGTCAGCTCAACTTTGAACATGTCCGCACGGCTTGTTCGTATTAGCCGTAACATGAGTAACTTCGGCTTCGGATATTCTGTAAAAGGGGGATTAATGATTAAAAACTCCCTTTTGCGTATATTGTAGAGATACTGAAAATCCCCATTATTGATAATCAGTTGTTTAGCTACCTCTCTTGTAGAGATTGCCTCCTTTCTCTTCTCTTTTCTGTAGATACTCTCTTTTTTGCTTGTAGAGACTATACTTTTGCAAGTGCTTGTTTATGAATGATTTAACATGATTGGTTGTAGATGATGTTTTCTTGCATTTGCAGACTTCCCACCCTAACTTTGCAACGTCGAATTCAAGAAAACGGCAGCCCGTTCGTTGAGGCCTCGCGATGGATTTCCGGTTCTTGAAGGAGAGGGGAGCTTCGGCTCTTCACCTTATTATATTAATCATTTAAAACATTAAAAATTATGGGACTTCAATATGTAGTAGCTAAACGCGTTTTCGGTTTTGACAAGACTAAAACCGAAAAATATGTCGCCAAATCCGTGGGAGCAGGCGAGTTGGATTTTGATAAGTTGTGCACAAAGGTGAGCCGCATTTTGGGCATTCACCGCAAGATTGTCGATTTGGTAGCCGTGGGCTTGGTAGACATCATGTCCGAAGAGATTGATGACGGAAAGACGGTTGTACTGGGAGACTTCGGACGTTTTCGCCCTTCATTTGTCGGCAAGTCGGCAGATACACAGGAGGGAGTTACGGCAAGCAACATTGTCCGCAAGCGTATTCTCTTTTGCCCGGGAAAGAACTTCAGCCAGATGCTGGGGAATATGAGCATTACCCGAATGGTGATGCCGGACACGGACTATACAGACGGTGGAGACACTGACAATAATGGCGGCTCCAAGCCTTCGGGCGGTGATGGCGGCATCGTCGATGATCCTTTGGGATAACCTTTATTCTTACTCAGGGAGGATTAGCAGGAGTTAGTAAGTAACTCCTCTAATTTCCCCGGAGTTTTAACTTCTTATTCATCGCACACCAATTTCATGCAAACGTTTGTTAATGAATCATTCACCTTTTTATCCATTAACTTCCGCTCTTACCTGTTTACTCCTTATATTTGTGTTCGGAATATCTATATTAAAAACTCCATAGCATGAGAAACATGAAAGCAACTTTTACAAAACTGGCCTTTTCCCTGCTCCTTTTATTCGTGAGCGGTGCGATGAAGGCAGAGAGCATTACTTCTCCGAACGGACAGCTCCAACTGAACTTTTCTGTGAACGCCCAAGGCGAACCAGTCTACGAACTTTCTTATAAAGGAAAGGCAGTGATTAACCCCTCCAAGTTAGGACTGGAACTAAAGAACGACCCCGGCTTGATGAACGGCTTCACGCTGGCGGATACAAAAACTTCCGCATTTGATGAAACCTGGAAACCCGTGTGGGGTGAAGTGAAGCAAATCCGCAATCATTATAATGAAATGGTTGTGACACTGAATCAGAAGGCGCAGGACCGTAATATGATCATCCGTTTCCGCCTTTTTGATGATGGGCTGGGTTTCCGTTACGAATTTCCTTTATCTAAGAATCTGAATTACTTCGTTATCAAGGAAGAGCATACCCAGTTTGCCATGACGGGTGACCATACCGCTTTTTGGATACCGGGCGATTATGATACGCAGGAATATGATTATACAGAATCTAAACTTTCTGAAATCCGTGGCTTGATGAAAGGTGCCATTACTCCTAACTCTTCACAGACTACATTCTCTCCGACAGGTGTACAAACTTCCTTGCAGATGAAAACTGCCGATGGTCTTTATATTAACTTGCATGAGGCTGCCTTGGTCGATTATTCTTGTATGCATCTTAATCTGGATGATAAGAACTTCGTATTCGAATCTTGGTTGACTCCTGATGCAAAAGGGGATAAAGGATATCTGCAAGCTCCCTGCAAATCTCCATGGCGTACGGTTATCGTAAGTGATGATGCCCGTGATATCCTGAATTCTAAGCTGACGCTGAATCTGAATGAGCCTTGTGCTTACGAAGATGTCTCCTGGATTAAGCCGGTGAAATATGTAGGTGTATGGTGGGAGATGATTGCCGGTAAAAGCACTTGGGCTTATACCGATGATTTGCCTTCCGTAAAATTGGGCGAAACGGATTATACTAAAACTAAACCTAACGGACGTCATGGTGCTACCAATGAGAACGTAAAACGTTATATAGACTTTGCTGCTGAAAATGGACTTGATCAAGTACTGGTAGAAGGCTGGAACGAAGGATGGGAAGATTGGTTCGGTCACTCCAAAGATTATGTGTTTGATTTTGTAACTCCGTATCCTGACTTTGATGTAAAGATGTTGAACGAATATGCTAAGAGCAAAGGTGTGAAATTGATGATGCATCATGAAACTTCTGCTTCCGTACGCAATTATGAGCGTCATATGGATAAAGCTTACCAGTTTATGGTAGACAACGGTTACAATGCAGTAAAGAGTGGCTATGTAGGCAATATGATTCCTCGCGGTGAACATCACTATGGTCAGTGGATGAACAACCACTATCTCTATGCTGTGACTAAAGCTGCTGATTATAAGATCTGTGTAAATGCTCACGAAGCTGTGCGTCCTACCGGACTTTGCCGTACTTATCCTAACCTGATTGGTAACGAGTCTGCTCGTGGTACGGAATATGAGGCTTTCGGTGGCAGTAAACCGTTCCACACTACTTTACTTCCGTTTAATCGTCTGATTGGCGGTCCGATGGATTATACTCCGGGTATCTTTGATACGAAATTGGAATTTATGGGTGACCTGCCTCATGGACAGGTGCAGACTACTCTCTGTAAGCAGTTGGCTCTTTATGTAACATTATACAGTCCGTTGCAGATGGCTGCCGATTTAGTTGAGAATTATGAGAAGCATATGGATGCTTTCCAGTTCATCAAAGATGTAGCTGTGGATTGGGATGATAGTAAGTATCTGGAAGCAGAACCGGGTGATTATATTACGGCAGCCCGCAAGGCTAAAGGCACGAACAACTGGTTTGTAGGTGGCATTACTGACGAAAATGCACGTACTTCCAGCTTTACTTTGGACTTCCTGGAACCGGGTAAGCAATATGTTGCTACTCTCTATGCAGATGGTAAGGATGCCGATTACAAAGAGAATCCAACCTCTTATCAGATAAAGAAAGGTATTGTAACCAATAAGACTAAGATGTCTGTGAAGCTGGCACGTAGCGGTGGTTTCGCTCTTAGTTTGATTGAAGCCACTCCAGCAGATAAGAAGGCTGTGAAGAAATGGAGATAAGAAATAGTTTCGGATTGAGAAAATCCTTAAAATTAGGGTAGAAAGAAGTTCTTATCAGGCATTAGGTTGGGGGCTGTCTCAAAATAGTTTTTTTGAGTTCAGCCTCCTTTTTGTTCTTTTCAACCTGATTTCTTTTATCTGCGAATTAAACAAAACGTTCAATCTGCTGTTCGGAAACCTGCATAAAAATAAGTTTTTTTAGAATTTGTCTCGTTGGAAAGTAATGTGGAGAAGAAACTTCTTTGTACCTTTGTGCCCGTCAATACTAAAATCAATAATAAATAATAGGATTTATGGGAGGATTTTTCGGGACAGTCTCCAAAGCGAGCTGTGTGACGGATTTATTTTACGGTACAGATTATAATTCACATTTAGGAACTAAGCGGGGCGGACTTGCCACGTATGATGCAGAAGAGGGTATGTTTGCCCGATCCATTCATAACTTGGAGAGCACTTATTTCCGAACCAAGTTTGAAGACGAACTGGATAAGTTTAAAGGAAATGTCGGAATAGGAATCATCAGCGACACAGACCCGCAACCCATCATCATTAACTCCCACCTCGGACGCTTCGCCATTGTAACAGTAGCCAAAATTGTGAATCTGGAAGAAATAGAAGCAGAACTACTTTCCCAAAATATGCACTTCGCTGAACTGAGTTCAGGCAATACCAATCAAACTGAGCTTATCTCACTACTCATCATACAAGGAAAAACTTTTGTGGAAGGTATAGAAAATGTTTACCACCGTGTCAAAGGCTCTTGCTCTATGCTGCTGTTATCAGAAGATGGCAGTATCATTGCGGCTCGTGACAAGTGGGGACGCACTCCGATTGTAATCGGCCGGAAAGAAGGGGCATACGCTGCAACCAGTGAGTCAAGCAGTTTCCCGAATCTGGATTATGAAATAGACCGCTATCTCGGTCCGGGAGAGATTGTTCGTATGACTGCCGATGGGGTGGAACAACTTCGGAAGCCGGAGGAAAAGATGCAGATTTGTTCTTTCCTGTGGGTATATTACGGTTTTCCTACTTCTTGCTATGAAGGTCGCAATGTAGAGGAAGTACGTTTTACCAGTGGTTTGAAGATGGGACAGAGCGATGATTCTGAAGTAGATTGTGCTTGCGGTATTCCTGATTCCGGTGTAGGTATGGCTTTGGGTTATGCCGAAGGGAAAGGAGTTCCTTATCATCGTGCCATTTCAAAATATACACCGACATGGCCGCGCAGTTTCACTCCCAGTAAGCAGGAGATGCGCTCATTGGTGGCGAAGATGAAGCTGATACCGAACCGTGCCATGCTGGAAGGTAAGCGCTTATTGTTCTGTGACGACTCCATAGTACGGGGTACGCAATTACGGGATAATGTGAAGGTATTGTATGAATATGGTGCCAAAGAAGTACATATCCGCATTGCTTGTCCACCGTTGATTTATGCTTGTCCGTTTGTAGGTTTCACGGCATCCAAGAGTCCGTTGGAACTGATTACACGCCGTATTATCGCAGAACTGGAAGGAGATGCGGATAAGAATCTGGAGAAATATGCCACTACCGGTTCTCCGGAATATGAGAAGATGGTCAGCATTATTGCCGAGCGTTTTGGCCTTACAACTTTGAAGTTTAATACCCTGGAAACTCTCATCGAGTCCATCGGATTGCCGAAATGTAAGGTTTGTACACATTGTTTTGATGGTAGCAGTTGCTTTTGAGTAACTCCAAATACTAACATTTTGTAAAAAGGGGCGTGAATTGCTTGGCAGTTCACGCCCCTTTTTCTACCTTTACGGCAGAACTATTGACTACTGTTGATAGATAATTGGTAGTTCATGTTCTCGATCATAAATCATAAATCATAAATAATATGGCTTTAGTAGAACGTTTTTTGAAGTATGTAAGCTTCGACACCCAGTCCAGTGAAGAGACAGAGGTGACTCCAAGTACTCCGGGGCAAATGGTATTTGCCAAATATCTGAAAGAAGAATTAGAGTCTTTAGGTTTGGAAGACATAACGCTGGATGAGCATGGCTATTTGTTTGCCACACTTCCGGCAAATATCGATAAGCCGGTACCTACTATTGGTTTTATCGCCCACATGGACACCAGTCCCGATATGAGTGGCAAAGATGTATCTCCCCGCATTGTTCAAAACTATGACGGTTCGGACATCGTGCTCTGTGCAGAAGAAAATGTAGTTCTTTCTCCGTCTCAGTTCCCTGAGCTGCTGGATCATAAAGGTGAAGACCTGATCGTGACCAATGGCAAGACATTGTTGGGCGCAGATGATAAAGCAGGTATTGCCGAAATCGTTTCTGCGATAGTGTACCTGAAAGAACATCCTGAAATCAAGCATGGCAAGATTCGTATCGGTTTCAATCCGGATGAGGAAATAGGATTGGGCGCACATAAATTCGATGTGGAGAAGTTCGGTTGCGACTGGGCTTACACAATGGATGGCGGTGAAGTAGGAGAGTTGGAGTTTGAAAACTTCAATGCGGCATCTGCTAAAATCACCTTCAAAGGTCGCAATGTGCATCCGGGTTATGCCAAAAATAAGATGATTAATTCAATTCGTGTAGCCAACCGTTTCTGTGCCATGTTGCCTGCTCATGAAACGCCCGAACATACCGAAGGTTACGAAGGCTTCTACCATCTCATCAGTTTCAACGGTGATGTAGAGCAGACCACAGTGGCTTATATTATCCGTGATCATGATCGTGCCCGTTTTGAGAGCCGCAAGAAGAAAATAGAACGCTTTGTCAGTGAAATCAATGCCGAATATGGTGAAGGTACGGCAACGCTTGAACTCCGTGACCAATACTATAATATGCGTGAGAAGATTGAACCGTTAATGCATATCATTGATACGGCTTTTGCCGCAATGGAGGCTGTAGGTGTGAAACCGAATGTGAAACCTATCCGTGGTGGTACGGATGGCGCACAACTTTCTTTCAAAGGTTTACCTTGCCCCAATATCTTTGCAGGTGGCCTGAATTTCCATGGACGATATGAATTCGCTCCTATCCAGAATATGGAGAAAGCGATGAATGTTATCGTGAAGATTGCCGAACTTGTTGCAAAAAAATAATTTAATACCTTAAGACATGAAAACCACTCCGTTTACAGAAAAACATATCTCGCTGGGTGCTAAGATGCATGAGTTTGCGGGATATAATATGCCGATAGAATATTCCGGTATCATTGATGAACACCTCACCGTTTGTAATGCTGTGGGTGTATTCGACGTTTCCCACATGGGAGAATTCTGGGTGAAAGGCCCCAATGCGTTGGCTTTTCTTCAGAAAGTGACTTCCAATAATGTGGCTGCCCTGACTCCAGGCAAGGTGCAATATACTTGTTTTCCCAACGAAGAAGGCGGTATTGTAGATGACTTGCTGGTTTATCATTATGAGTCGGAGAAATATCTGCTGGTAGTGAATGCTTCGAATATAGAAAAAGACTGGAACTGGTGTATTTCGCACAATACCGAAGGTGCTGAATTGGAAAATGCTTCCGACCACATGGCACAACTTGCCGTGCAGGGTCCGAAGGCCATTCTTGCCTTGCAGAAGCTGACGAGCATAAACTTGTCGGAACTGCCGTATTACACCTTTACGCATGGTGAGTTTGCCGGTGAGAAAGATGTGATTATTTCCAATACCGGCTATACCGGTGTCGGGCGGTTTTGAGCTTTACTTCTATCCCGAAGCTGCCATGAAGATTTGGAATGCCGTGTTTGAAGCAGGTGAAGAGTTTGGTATTAAGCCGATTGGCTTGGGTGCACGCGATACGCTTCGTCTGGAAATGGGCTTCTGTCTGTATGGCAATGATCTGGATGATACGACATCACCTATTGAAGCGGGATTAGGTTGGATTACCAAGTTTGTGGAAGGTAAGAACTTTACCAATCGCCCGGCATTGGAGAAGCAAAAGGCGGAAGGTACTGTCCGTAAGCTGGTCGGTTTCGAAATGGTGGACCGTGGCATTCCGCGTCATGGATATGAGCTGTTCAATACAGAAGGCGAAGCTATCGGAGTAGTAACTTCAGGTACCATGTCGCCTACTCGTAAGATTGGTATCGGTATGGGCTATGTAAAACCGGAATATAGCAAGGTAGGTACGGAAATTAGCATTGACATGCGTGGGCGCAAGCTGAAAGCCGTAGTGGTTCGGCCTCCATTCCGTAAATAAAGTATACGGAGTTGTAAAATAAATAAGGGCGCCTGAACTGTAAAATTCAGGTGCCCTTATTCGTTAGAGTCTGCTGATCTTATCTAATAATTGATTAGCCCAGGCTATTTCTTTGTTTGTCCATTCTTCCTCTTCTCCTTGCATTCCTTGCTCCTGATATCGGGAAAGTAATTCCAGATATTCTTTCAAAGTGCTGGCGGCTTTCGCTTGCTTGTTCATGCGCATTAACAGTAGAATTTCCTGTTTATATATATCAAGATTAGGACTGTCTCCTGCCAGTTCTTTGGCCTTCCAAAGTAGAGTGGCGCATTCTTCATTTGCCTCCTCTGTGTTGTAGAGTGCCATCTGTGATTTTGCTAAGATAACGTAGTCATGGTCAGTGGCCAGGTTGTTATTGATATTCTTTTGTATTAATCGTGCAGTTTCTTCATATCGTTGGTCTGCCATATTCATAGCTGCATTGAAAGTTACTACGTCCGATGTTGCTTTAAGGTAAGTCCGGCTACTTTGATTTTCTGCCTTGCCTGCTTTGTCTATTCGCTTTTTCAGATTGTCGATGCTACCGTAGCGGAGCAGGTTATTACCGTTGTGCTGCATGTTGTAGTAGCCGATTACTTTGGAAAGTGCAGACGCCAATCCATCAGGATTCATGCCCTTGAATTCCAATAACTCACGTGAGACCCGGTCGGCTGCATATTCCTGGTTATTTTTGTAATTCATTCCCAGACGGTTCACCACATTTACATTCAGTAGGGCGGCAACGCTTCCTATACTGGCAACAGCACCCACTCCTAAAGCTGTGTCATCGTCATCCCAATATGCTACTTCCAAAGCTACTTCGGCAGTGACGGCAAGCACCGTTCCCCAAAAAGCAGCCCGTTTGGCACGACGTTCCGCACGATGGATATTGTTTATCTGGTGGTCCAGTACGAAGTGCGACATTTCATTGGCGATAATGGCGGCAAGTTCATCTTCCGAATCAAGTGTACAAAGCAGACCGGTACTGATCAACATAGTTCCGTTGGGCAGCATGTAAGCATCTGGTTCGGGTGATTGGATGATGCGCACGTTCAGCCGTTCACTGCGATTGGCGTCAATACCGGTAGCGGTCAGTTTCGCAAAAATACTTTGTACATACGAAGTGATGAAATCATCCTCATAGCCGATGTCTTCCAACTTATACAGATAATCCCGGCATTCTTCGTCCACTTCCTTTCGTAGCTTAGAGTGGTAGCCCCGGTCACTAAAGTACTCATATAAGTGTTGTTTCAAATAGGTTTGTTGCCAAAACTCTTGATTGGTTTCGGGAGGTGAGAGTTTTATGGCTTTCAGGGCGGAAGAAGGTACTGCGAATTGCATGCCATTGATTTCGGTTGCATAGAAAATGTCGGAGCCTGACTGTTCTGCCGATTTCATTGTCACCACCTTCCGGATCACCACGGGAGTGCCGACCGGATAATTTTCATACTGCTGTTGTAATTCACCCTTTAGTGCAATCGGACCGCTCAAGTCTTTCGGCTTAGCGGCGAACCCTGTCGTAGAGAAGAGGACGGCGAGGAAGACGAAAGTAATAAGATGTTTCATATGGATTTGTTTATGGTTCGTACTATTGGCTTACTATCAAAATTGCTGATACAAAAATAGGAAAGAGTTTTCTCCCTTCCTTGTTCTTTTCCCTACCG
>USSR01000184.1 GCA_900557355.1 uncultured Bacteroides sp. | reverse complement strand
GGGGGGCTTGGAGTAAGGAAGAGGGCGTGAGGAGAGTTAGTGCTAGTGGCGGAGTGGGTTTTGAGATAGGACGTACGCTTATAGCGAGAGGTTATCAGGCTGTTAGTGTACGTTATAATCCTCAAAAAAATCAGGCTGAGCATTATGTGGCTTCTACAGTTGAAGAGTTTCTTCCTTCTATGGGTAGTAAATATATTCAAAGCTACACGTTAGACGGGTTTAAGGCTGTCAACAGAAAGGGAAAATATCTAGTAACAGGGACTCCTTGTCAAATAGATTCTTTCAGACGTTATATACGCAAGTTCCGCTGTGAAGACAACTTCATATTGATGGATTTCTTTTGTCATGGGGTACCAAGCAAATGGGTTTGGGATAAATATATAAAGGAACTTCGCAACAATTTGGGAGAGATAGATCATGTGGCATGGCGTAACAAGCTCAATGGATGGCACGATTCATGGACAGTAGTTGTTGATGGTAAAGAGTCTAAGGGTGAGGTCGTGAATTGGCATGATTCTTATAATATGTTAATAAGGGAAAAAAAAGGTTTTATAAATTCTCGATGGACAAAAGGAGATTCTTTCTATAATATGTTTTTGGGCAACAATTGCTTGGGAAAAGCTTGTTATAAGAAATGTAAATTCAAATATGATCATTCCTCTGCCGATATTCGTATTGGTGATATGTGGGGCGGCACTTATCATAACGATGAAAAAGGCGTGACAGCTTGTGTTGCTTTTACTCAGAAAGGGGTAGATGCACTTAAAGAAACAACTTGTGAATATCATGAATTTCCTTTTGATACTGTGGCGGAAGGGCAGGTAAAGGAAGCGATGAAATATCCATTTGGATGGAAATTGATAATTAATATGTCTAAGTCTGATCGTATTTCAATGAAACTCCTCGTATTGGCTAATAGAATTGTAGGAAAACTCAATAGAATAGTAAAATAGAAAAATGAAGAAAGCACTAATCGTTACCATTTTTAAAGTTCCTAATTTTGGCAGTGTGCTCCAAGCCTATGCTACGCAATCTATAATAGAGCATTTAGGCTATGATTGCCATGTACTGAATTATGACCATAATAAAAGTGAATGGGCTAAGAAATATGGAGTCAAGCGTGTTAGTATCAAATATAAAATAGGAAGACTTTTAGGATTAAAAGCGAGCCACAGGAAAGCAAATTTGCTGGATTCGTTCATAAATAAACATTTTCATCTAACGAGACAGTATAACTGTTTGAGTGAGATCGAACAGGGGGAAGGTGATAACTATGATGTTTATATAGCAGGTAGTGATCAAATATGGAACACAAAATATACGCATTGTGATCCGGCATTTCTTTTAGATTTTGCAAATGCAATGAAAAGGCGTATCTCCATAGCTTCCAGTTTTGCTTGTAAGAATCTTGATGAAAAATATGTTGATCACTTTCAAAAACAATTGAGTCAATTCTATGCAGTATCTGTAAGAGAAGCATTGGGCATGGATATTTTGATAAATATAGGAATAGAAAAGGCTCATTTAGTGCTAGACCCTACTTTGCTGCTTGATGCTCGGCAATGGAATGTTTTGCGAAAAAAGAAAGATAAGCCTGAAAAGTATATTTTGCTTTATATGTGGTGCTATGCTTTTGAACCTCGTCCGTATATTTACGAGGTATTGAAATATTATAAAGAACAATTGCAGTGTAAAATTATAGCATTAGAAGGCTTTGACAAGCATGATGTTTATATGAAAGCTTTAGACATTGAGGATGCTACGGAATCATCTATCCCATATTTTCTTGATTATTTTGCAGATGCTTCTTTAGTGGTGACCTCTTCATTTCACGGCACTGCCTTTGCAGTCAATTACGGTGTTCCTCTTCTTTCGATTGTTCCTAATAGCAGTGATGATAGGCAGAGTAGTCTTTTAGGCCAGTTAGGTTTAGATCAATGTCGCCTGATTGTAAATGAAAGAATAGATACTGCTATTCCTTTTTACGATAAGAATGCAGAACAAAAAAAGTTACAATCCTTAAGAGATGATTCTTTAAATTGGATAGAGAATGTTTTGAAATAATACATTAATAATGGCAATTATGGATTTAATAAAGAAAATAACGGATAAATTTAAAATGTTTTACTATACCTCTAATAGTGAACGATATGTTAAATATGTTAAAATGGGGGGCGAAATAGGAGATAATGTATTATTCCGTGATCCTCATACAACGCGTATAGATATGACGCGCCCCTGTTTGTTGAGTATTGGAAATAATGTCGACATCAATGTGAATTTCCAAATACTAACGCATGATTGGTGTACTTATGTTTTCCGAAATCTTTTTCATGACTTCATTAATTCCTCAGGAAAAGTGAGTATTGGCAATAACGTCTATATTGCAACGAACGTAACAATTTTGAAAGGAGTCTCTATAGGGGACAACTGCATAATTGGAGCCGGTTCAATAGTGACAAAGAGCATTCCGTCTAATAGCGTTGCCGCAGGAATTCCGTGTCGTGTGATATGTTCCATTGAAGATTATTATGAAAAGCGTAAAAAGCAAGCTTTGGAAGAAGCTAAAGAGTATGTGCGTTATTTTCGTGAACGGAATGGCCGTAATCCCCAAGCATCAGAATTATGGGAAGAGTTTATCTTTTTCATTGATCATTCCAATATCAATGATTATCCTGAAATACCAGTAAGAAAGCAACTCAATCATGGCTATTCTGATTGGATCTGTTCGCACAAAGCTCCCTTCCCATCAATCGAAGCCTTTCTCGCTTCTATAAAGTAAGGGAGAATATCTTATAATATTTAAACAACTAAATGCTATTGAATGAATATCCCAAAAGTATCAATAGTGGTACCAGTCTATAATGTTGAGCAATATCTTGATGAATGTGTTCAGTCTTTGTTGAATCAAACGCTTAAAGATATTGAGATTATTTTAGTCGATGATGAATCTCCTGACGATTGTCCACAATTGTGTGATAAATATGCACAGGCGGATAAACGGGTAAAGGTGGTACATAAGAAAAATGGAGGACTTGGACTTGCCCGAAATTCGGGATTGGAAGTCTCAACAGGAGAATTTGTCACATTTTGTGATAGTGATGACTATGTAGCTCTTGATACATATGAGCAATGCTATGAAATTGCCAAAAGGGCGGGGGCTGACGAGGTTAGATTCTTATATAAACGTTTTTCAGGTAAGGCTAATTATCAACTTGAAGGATGTAATGTAAGATTATGCCAATCTGCTGATTTGATAGAAAAGTTAGATCCGATGCTGAAAAATATGGCAGGCCTTTTGCATCCTCAGAGCTTGGATATCAAATCTACTGCAAGTTCATGTACAGCTATATATAGAAGGTCAGTGATAAAAGAAAAATGTATACGCTTCTATTCAGAAAGAATATTGATATGTGAGGATTTCATTTTCAATATAGATTTTGCAGCTGCTTGTAACTTGATAGTTTTCACAGAAAATGAGTTTTACAATTACCGTCATAACAATAATTCTTTGACGATGACGGTTAAGTCGGATAGATTTGATCAAAATATCATTTTTGCCGATTTTCTCTCAGATAGGTTGGTTGAATTAAGTTATCCTGATGCTAAAATATTTGCTAATGGTCATCTTCTGGGGTGTTTGCTTGCTTTTGTCAAACAGATTTTTTCTTCACATTTATCAGTTAAGGAAAAAAAATATTTATATCAGAACAAAATAGACTACCAGAGAATTAAAGCCGTGTTAAATACTTATCCTTTAAAAAACAAGCCCTTAATGACGAGAATCAGAATTAAAATTATCTGTCTCCAAAGTTTCGGACTTTGTTATATTTTGGAGAACGTGAAACAATGTCTTTCAAAAAAAACAAAGATTTAACATCTTCTCATTCAAATTATTATGCAAAAAGAAGCTTTAATTGCAGCTAACTTCATCGGATTTTTCCATTTCCTTTGGGATGATATTGATATGCTTAATCAAATGGGATATAAGATATATGCTATCGGGGATAATGAAAAAAAAGAAGATTATACCTTGAAGATAATGGCAGAAAAGAATGTGACATTCATCGATGCGAAGATTGATGCAAAATCACCTTTTACTAAAAATAATATAGTCTATTATAGTAAAGTAAAAGATTTGCTTAAGGAACATCATTTTGATGTAATACATTGTCATACTCCTATCGTAGGGTTACTAGTCAGATGTGCTGCAAGAAAATATCGAAAGCAAGGAACGGTCGTTATATATACTACTCACGGATTGGCATTTACACATTTGTCATCAAAAAAAGAGTATTTTATTTATCATACTATCGAAGCTTTTGCCTCTAGATTTTGTGATGCTATTATTACCATCAACAAAGAGGACTATGAAAGCGCAAAAAAATTGTATTGCAAAAATGTATTTCACATTAATGGTGTGGGGGTTGATACCGAAAAATTTAAATCTGCGGATATAGATAGAGATGCTTACCGCAAAAAAATAAATATACCTAAGGACAAATTAATGATTCTTGCCATTGGTGAATTATCATATCGTAAGAATCATATAGTGATAGTGAAAGCTCTTGCAAAATTAGCTGATAAAGATAAATATGTTTTAGCTATCTGTGGTAGAGAAATGACCGCAGGTGGAACAGGGAAAGACATTAGAGAAATAGCCAAGGATAATGGGGTTAATGTCACATTCTTGGGGTTTAGAAGTGATATTCCTGAAGTAATCAAATGCACTGACATTGGTGTCATGCCATCCATCCGGGAAGGTCTGGGCTTGTCTGGCATTGAGATGCTGAGTGAAGGGATACCATTGGTCGGTTCTGATGTACAAGGTATTAGAGAATATATTGTGAATGGCAAGACAGGCTATTTGTGCCATCCTTTTGATGTGGATGCTTTTGCTAAAGGTATAGAAAAATTGTCGGATTCAGAGACTAGAGAATCGATGAAATTAAACTGTAAGGAAATTGTAAAGCAATTTGATATCAGAGTCTCTGTTGAACAAAGAAAAGAAATTTATAATCAAGTTTTAAAATGACATTTATGATGAAATCATGTGTGATATTTACCTTACAAGGTGCTAATAATATAGGAGCCTTTTTGCAGGCCTATGGGTTGATGACTGTACTGAAAAGATTAGAAATTGATGTGAAATTTGGAATCTATCCAAACGATAAAACTGAAAAATCAAATCTTTTAGCTAAAGTTATTCGATATATCAAAACTGGAGATATAAAAAAACTAATGTATAAGGTAAAAACAGTTTCTACTTATCGTGAGATACAGTCTACTTTACCTACTATAGATATGTATTCAAATCCATTTTTTGATTATGCAATTATAGGAAGTGATGAAGTGTGGAATATTAAGAGTGATAATTTTGTGCATTATCCATCCTTTTTAGGACATGATATTAATGCAGATAAAATAGTGGCTTATGCAGCCTGTGGCAATGGGGTTACTACAGGAGATTTTGCGAGGTTGTTACCATGTGAAGATTTTAGTGCATTCACCTCTTTATCTGCTAGAGACTATGACACTGTAAAATGTGTTGAGCAAGTGTCAAAAAGGACTGTAATGCGTGTTGTTGATCCTACAATGCTAATTGACGATTTTGATATAGATATACCTCAATGTCCTATTAGCAATGACTTTATTCTTGTGTATAGTTATGGCATAGATAAAAAACACATTAAGGGGATTAAGACTTTTGCAAAAAAGAATAAGTTGCCTTTGATTAGTGTTGGTACATATAATAGTTGGTGTGATAAAAATGTAGTTGCTAACCCTTGGGAGTTTTTGGGTTATCTACGAGCTGCAAAATATGTTATTGTGTCCACATTTCATGGTACTGTACTCTCTGTTAAATTTAATAAGCAATTTGTTTGTTTTGCTGGCAATAGTAGCAAGGTGAGAGATATTTTGTCATTTTATGATTTAATGGATAGAAATGTTCAAGGATTAGAAAATGTAGATACTCTTTTTAAATCGACTATTGATTATACTACAGCTAATGAGATTATTAAGCAGTCTCGTAATTTATCTATGAATTATTTAAGGGAGGCATTGGGATTATGAAATCATTCGCTGCAAAGCATAAAAAATTAGATGTGCGTTTAGCTTCTCGGTCTGGTGGATGTTTTACTGCTCTATCTGATTATGTGCTGGGGAAAGGTGGAATTATTTATGGATGTCAACTTGATTATGAACTCAGGGCAGTTCATAATAGAGCAACAAATAAGGATGAGAGAAATCATTTTAGAGGGTCGAAATATGTTCAAAGTGACAAGAAGGATATTTTCATACAAGTTAAGGCTGATTTAATGTCTGGCTTATGGGTATTATTTAGTGGAACAACTTGTGAGGTAGTTGGACTGAAAAGTTTTATTGGAAAGATTGATTGTTCCAAATTACTCTTGGTTGATATTCTTTGTCACGGAGTTCCAAGTCCTTTGTTGTGGCAGAAATATAAAAAATTCTGCGAAGACAAGATTGGAAGCCCAGCCGAAACAGCAGATTTCCGCGATAAGCGGAAATTCGGCTGGGCTTCCCATCTTGAAACCATAAGGTTTCAAGATGGGAAGCTATATTCATCCAAAGACTATGCTTGCATATTCTATAGCCATTACGGATTACGACCTAGTTGTTATCATTGTCCATATAAATCTATAGATCATCCTTCTGATTTTACATTGGCGGATTGTTGGGGTATCGACCAACAAATGGAAGAATTTAACGATAATAAAGGGGTTTCACTGTTATTGGTGAATTCCGGTAAAGCGATAGCTCTTTTTAATGAGATAAATTCATGCTTGGATTATGTAGAGGTTAATATTAAGAATTATATGCAATTGCCTTTTCGTATGGCCTGTCATGTAAATGGGACAAAACGTGAACGTTTCTGGCAAGAGGTAAAAGTTAAACCTTTTGCATATATTGTAAGTAAGTATGGTGAAAATAGTCGCGAGGAGAAAATGAAGCGGCTTGTTAATGCTTTGTTTCCTATTTCATTGAAAAATAGACTTAAAAAGATATTAGGACGCTAAGATATGGAAAAAGATTACCCTATATTATTTGTAGAAAAATATGAGTGTTGTGGTTGCTCGGCTTGTTATGCAATTTGCCCCTTTGGGGCAATTAGTATGCAACCTGATGAAGAAGGTTTTCTTTATCCTGTTGTGGATAAAGAAAAGTGTGTAAAATGTAATGCTTGCATAAAGGTGTGTATGTTTAATAAAGATATTCGTTTAATGACTGATAAGTAGTTTGCAGGATAACAATGAAAATATTATTATCAAATAAGTTTTATTACTATCGTGGTGGTGATTGCATTTATATGCTGAATCTGGAACAGTTGCTCAAGGAACATGGTCATGATGTTGCAGTGTTCGCAATGGATTATTCGGAGAATATAGAGACACCTTGGAAGATGTATTTTCCACAAAATATGAATAAACTGATGGCATTTACACGTCCATTTGGTTCTGTTGAAGTGAAAAAAAAGTTCAAACAACTTTTGGATGTATTCAAACCAGACGTGGTACATCTGAATAATATTCATACGCAACTATCTCCTGTGATAGCTGAATTGGCTTATCAGCATAACTTTCATGTAGTATGGACACTGCATGACTATAAATTGTTGTGTCCTCGGTATGACTGTTTAAAGAATGGTAACTCTATCTGTGAGACTTGCTTCAAGGGAGATAAAAGAGCGTGCTTGTACAATAAGTGCATGAAAGATTCTAAACTTGCCTCATGGATCGGTTATAAAGAAGCGGTAACATGGAGTCGTGAACGATTGGAAACTTGTACAAACATGTTTATCTGTCCTAGCCATTTCTTAGCCGATAAGATGATTCAAGGAGGATTTGATAAAGCTAAAATGCGTACTCTCTGTAATTTTATCGATGTGGATAAATGTCGTAAAGACAGTTATGAAAAAGACGATTATTATTGCTTTATCGGTCGTCTGTCTCATGAGAAAGGGATCACTACATTGGTGGAAGCCGCTCGCCAGTTGCCTTATAAATTGAAGATTATTGGTGGAGGACCTTTAATGGAACAGCTGAAGTCATTGACTACGGGAACTAATATTGAGTTTGTAGGCTACAAACAATGGACTGAGATTAAAGAACTGGTAGGACATGCCCGCTTTAGCGTTATTCCATCAGAGTGGTATGAAAATAATCCGCTTTCGGTGATTGAAGCGCAATGCCTGGGAACTCCGGTCTTGGGCGCACGTATCGGTGGAATACCGGAATTGATAGAAGAGGGGATAAATGGAATGTTGTTTGAATCGAAAAATGCAACAGACTTAAAGGAAAAAATTAAGAAAATGTTCGCAAGTTCATTCGATTATGAGGAATTGGCTAAAAAATCACAGCAAAGATATTCGGCTGACGCTTATTACGAGAAATTGATGGAAATTTATAGCAAATTGTAATTATTTAAAATCATATCTATATTATGGCTACAAATAGTATCCCGTGTCCTACAGACGCGAGCATTATCTTGACGTATCGTTGCCCGATGCGTTGCAAAATGTGTAATGTGTGGCAGTATCCCACAGAAAAGAGTAAGGAAATACAGCCGGAAGAGTTGCGTACACTTCCCAAGTTGAAATTCATAAACTTGACGGGTGGTGAGCCTTTTATCCGTGAAGATTTGGATAAAATCGTAGAAGAGTGCTACAAACATACTGATCGTATTGTAATATCTACTTCGGGATGGTTTGAAGACCGTGTAGTGACGTTGGCCAAAAAGTTCCCGAATATTGGTATTCGTATTTCTATTGAGGGATTGAGTTGTAAGAATGATGAATTGCGCGGGCATGCCGGAGGTTTTGATAAAGGGTTGCGCACGTTGTTGACACTGAAGGATATGGGACTGAAGGATATTGGCTTTGGCTGTACGGTATCCAATAACAACTCCAAGGATATGCTTTCACTTTATCAGTTGAGCAAGTCATTGGGAATGGAGTTTGCTACAGCTGCTTTTCATAATTCGTATTATTTTCATAAAGATGATAATGTAATAACAAACAAAGATGAAGTATGCAAGAATTTTGAACAGCTGATTGAATGGCAATTGAAAGAGAATCATCCGAAAAGTTGGTTCCGTGCTTTCTTCAATATGGGATTGATTAATTATATCGAGGGTGGCCGTCGTATGTTGCCGTGTGAAGCAGGCTCTGCCAATTTCTTTATAGAGCCTTATGGAGATGTATATCCCTGCAACGGTCTTGAAGATAGATATTGGATGAAAAAAATGGGTAATATTCGTGAGACTCCGAACTTTATGACCATTTGGGAAAGCGAGCAAGCGCAACAAGTGCGTGATATGGTACGCAAATGTCCAAAAAACTGTTGGATGGTAGGAACTGCCTCTCCGGTGATGCATAAATATATTAAGCATCCGTTGAAATGGGCATTGAAGAATAAATTCTTGAGTATGCAAGGCAAGTCTGCTTGTTTGGATAAATGTTGGTATGACGTAGGGCAAGATCCTTGTCAGGGAGACTTAAGAGAACGTTTCTAAGAACATGAAAGTCGTGGTAACTGGTACTCGAGGAATACCCAATATCCTTGGTGGTGTTGAAACACATTGCGAAGAGCTTTTCCCTCGTATTGCACAAAAAAACATCGATATAACTATAATCCGTCGTAAAAGCTACGTTTACGATTCGTTGACTGAATTTCAAGGTGTGAAGTTGGTAGATATTGAAACTCCTAAAAAGAAGTCGTTCGAAGCCATCATCCATACTTTTAAAGCAATCTTAAAAGCGAAGAACCTGCACGCGGATATTGTGCATATTCATGCTATCGGTCCGGCTTTGTTGACTCCTTTTGCACGCCTGCTGAGCATGAAGGTGGTGTTTACTCACCATGGTCCCGATTATGACCGGGATAAGTGGGGATTGGCAGCTAAGACGATGTTGAAGCTCGGCGAACGGATGGGGGTGATGTTTGCCAATGAAGTCATTGTCATTTCGGAGGTTATCAATGATATTCTGGTTCGTAAATATGGGCGGAGGGATTGCCACCTTATATATAATGGCGTTCCTGCTCCTGATAAAGTGGCTGATACGGATTACTTAAAAGAGTTAGGTGTAGAATCCCGAAAGTATGTGTTCGCAATGGGGCGTTTTGTTCCGGAAAAGAACTTTCATCATTTGATTCATGCTTTTACCGCTTTGAACCAGAAAGACTATAAACTGGTATTGGCAGGTGATACGGATTTTGAAGATGATTATTCGCGGGAGCTGAAGAAATTGGCAAAGGATAATTGTGTGGTGCTCACTGGATTTATTAAAGGTCAGAAGTTGCATGAACTGTTAACCCATGCTCATTGTTTTGTTTTGCCGTCTTCTCATGAAGGTTTACCTATTGCTCTATTAGAGGCGATGAGCTATGATCTTCCTGTGATAGTGAGTGATATCCCTGCAAACCTGGAAGTAGGGTTAGCTTTTGATTGCTATTTTCAGACGGGGAATGAGGGGCAACTGCAGGAAAAACTACAAAAGAATTTAATGCAGGATTTTTATCCTGTCCACTATTCAATGGATGAATATAACTGGGATAAAATAGCAGAACAGGTTGTTTCTGTATACGAAAATATGTTTTAATTTTTATATATTCAAGTTTATTGTTATGCAGGAAGTCCAACGTTTCAATAAAGTCCTAAAATCCTTGGTCC
>USSR01000183.1 GCA_900557355.1 uncultured Bacteroides sp. | reverse complement strand
GACTGTGTATATGACGGCAGAATATCTCTTTGTTATTTTATTAGGGATACAATCCGTCATTTACTTAAAGAGGAAATCCAACTAGAATATGTATTTTTGTACTTTCAATACTTGATACTTTCTCGAAATGACTGAAGATATAAAGAATAAACTTTTAATGTGTGCGGAGATGTATCATCGCGCAGACTTTATACAAAGCGATCCGGTGCAGTTTCCCCATCGTTATACGCTGAAACAGGATATCGAAGTCAGCGGTTTGCTGACGGCAATTATGAGTTTTGGCAATCGCAAACAGATATTGAAGAAGGCGGAAGAGCTGCACGGGCTAATGGGAGATTCACCTTATCAGTATGTATTGTCCCGTCAGTGGGAGGGGGATTTCCCACCGGGGGCAACCGGTAGTTTTTATCGGATGCTGTCACATGCTGATTTCTATGGATATTTCCAGCGATTATACATTGCTTATACACAGTTTGAAAGTTTGGAAGAAGCCTTGAAGACATACCCCGGAATACCGATGGAAAAGCTATGTGCATTTCTTGAAGTCTCTGCCAAAAGTCCTCAAAAGAAACTGAATATGTTTTTGCGTTGGATGATTCGCCGGGACTCGGCGGTCGATTTGGGCATTTGGGAGAGTTTTGATCGCAGGGATTTGATTGTTCCCTTGGATACACATGTCTGCCGGGTAGCCCATTATTTCAAGTTGACGGATGCAGAAACCTTTTCTTTGAAAAATGCCCGCCAGATAACGGTAGCATTGGCTGAGGTCTTCCCGGATGATCCATGTTTGGGCGATTTTGCCTTGTTCGGATTAGGGGTGAATGGGGAGATTTAATACATAATCCTATAAAATGAAATTTTCGATTATAATCGAGAAAACGTGTTTTTACTCTGGCTTTTTCGATTATAATTGAAAAAAGCTATATTCTTAGACAGATAGCTTCAAAACTGATCTCCGAACTGGGGGTAAATCCTAATAATATCTATATGCCTGCTGTAGTTTATCACTGCCTGCTTCCCGAATAGCAATCCGTATCCCGTTGATGAACGACTCATTAATAAAAATACTATTCGTAGGACAATTCCTGCTACATGTCTGACATTGGATACAGTTGCTTTCTCCCGTGGGAAGAATAATCCTTGAATTATCATATTCCTTTATCTCAAACACATGCATTGGACATAGATTGATGCATTTCATACAATGAATACAAGTCGTAATATTTAATAATGTCGTTTTGCCGGCAATCTTATTAGCGTTAGAGGGATGCTTGTAGATAGGGGAATAGTCTATCTTATCAATCATAAATTTCTTCATTTTGGAGAATTTGGCTAATGGATGTATGCGTCTTTTCATACTATCGGCAAATAATTTCGCTTTAAATAAATCTTTCTCGTTAGGGCGTGCCTTGTTGTATCCGTTTATTGCTACCCATGGACCAGTCCTATCAAAACCTTTACAGGAAAATTCACCGATAAGATTTCCACCTTTATCTGACAATATCCTTTTGAGTGCTTGATGATACTTTCCAAGGAATGGACGGCAGCGGGTGGAGAAGATGAAGACGTTGCGATTTCTGAATTCATGTGACTTCGCAAATGAGAGAAGTTTACAGTGATGTTGGGCAAAGTTTATTCCTGAACCGAGTCCGATTAAGTCATAATCTGATAAGTCGATATTTTCTGCTTCCCGGGTAGTGGCTAAAAAAGCAGATAGTTCGTTTGCCATTCTTTGGGCAACTTTGAGCGTATTACTTTGGTAAGTAGAAACATAGATAATAATTGCTTTCATTGTTCTATTTTTTTTAAATTTAAATCGTGAATATATCATTGAGTATTATTTATTTAGCTTTGATAATTGTTTCAGGAGTACCGGGACCGCCGTTTACTCCTTTGTAACCTATGAATTGGTGATTTGCCGCATTGAAATAGTAGAGGCAACTCCAAAAGTGAGATAAGATGCCTGTAAGCCTCACCTTTATTTCATAGGTTTTTTGATTGTTGAATAATACAGTGGTAGCTTTTCGTTCTGCCTGCATGACATATAATTCCAGATTGTCAGGACGAAAACACTCGTATTTTATACTATTCTTATTGATTGTTTGTCCGGCAGAATAAGCTATATTTTGATACCACGGATAGCCTTTGCTTTTAACCGTTTTATTATAGGGCTGGTTGTTGAGTGTACCTTTAAAATAGTAGTTATTATTATATAAGACAATAGTCAGATTCGTATGTTTTATTGAATCAGTCAACTGCCAGGATAGAGTTGTGCATAAAGGCGAGAGGCGATAATGATGAACTTCTGAATTTTGGGAAGTAGTCAGAAAAATAATGTTGTTTTCTGTTTTCTCATTCCATATTATTATGTTCTTTTCTTTTCCACAAACAGATTCAAAATGTCTCTGCCGGGCCTGTGCATTACAAGAAATGCTATACAATATAGAACAGCATATCACTAAGCAGGATAATATTGTATTACATTCAATAATATTGTGTGGCATAGTCGTTAAATGATAAAATCGTTTCATTTCAGGATATTTTCAAAAAGTGCACGAATGTATTTATAAATAGTTTGCTTGCATAACTCCCAAGCTTCTGGATTACTAAAATCGATACCGTTGAATATACGATATTGTCTTGTGGCTAAGACAATGTAATTTATAGAAGCAATTAATATAGTGATGAACATACGTACATCTTTCGATTCTTTTCCCAATTTCTTTTCCAGTTCCTCCTGAAGTTTGAAACCATTTCTTTCCCGTTCATCCTGAATACTTCTGAATGTAGAATTTCCCGATAACTCCCATGCTAACAATTCCTGCATTAGCTTGTTTGTCCGTAAGAAGTTCAGTTGTTTCAATAAGACGGTTTGGGTCAATTTAATAATATCTTCAGAACTTTCCGCTTTTGTCATCCTTTCCGAATAAGCCTGATAAGCTAAAGTATAGAAATCATTATCTTTAGCCCAAGCAGCTAATAAACCTTCCAGTCCACCAAAATAACGGTAGATTAACACTTTATCGCATTTTGCCTGCTTGGCGATCTTATTGACTCCGATTTTACTGAATCCTTCGTTTTCAATAATTTGGCTAACGGCAATTAGCAGCCGTTTTTCTGCATTTCTTAATTTCATAATATAAATATTGTCACTGTTCGATGACAAAGGTAGACTTCAAAGTGGTGACATATTCTTCATTAGGAAAAAATGTAGGAAATTTAAGTGATATTTATTTGCACTACGCCTACTTCACTTCCAAACTGATTTAGTATTTGGTTTACTTTATCTACTCGAAGAGTCTGTTTGCCTTGTTCCAATTCACGAACAAAACGTAATCCCACTCCTGATTTTTTAGATAACTCGATTTGTGTAAGATTGTATTGCTTACGTATAGCCTTTACTTGCTTGGATGGTATGCATGCACTTTGAATGTTTAATTTTTTAGTTTTTGGCGATAACCAATATAGAAAATGCGAAGAAGGGGAGATGCCTAGAGTATCTAATGGAAAAATGATTTCAGCTTTGAAAGATTCTCATTTCTTTTGGGAAATACTGAAACTTGCTCAAAATCAGTTTCCCGATGATGGGATACTTAAAATTGAAAAAAAGAGTGAAAGAGCTATTGTTAAATAATTCCTGTTTTGAGGTAGTTGTAATGTATGCTTTGTTTTAAAAAAGTTCTTGAATGTTGGCGATATAAGGGATTGCTATATCTCTTTTATTGCCTCGGAATTTTACATCTGCTAAATTCAAGCATTCAAGATTGATACATTCCGCAGTTTTTAGTTTGAACGTCAGGTATTCATTGCCGGAAGGGGCAAAACCAAGGTAGGATAGTTCTGACCCAGACATGACTTTCGGGTGATCTTCTACCATTGCATACAAATATCTGTTACTGCAATTGTGTAGCAACAGATATTTAGGGGAAGTAGCTCCTATTGGCATTTGCAATGCTCCTCTGCGAAACCCTGTGCGTACATAATAAAGTTTGTTCCTCAATGTCATGCGTAATTGGTGTTCGTCTTTATAATAAGCAACAAGAACGTCTGCTTCCTTTTTTCCGTTCATAGAGCCTAGAGCATCTTTGATGCTTAAAGCTAAGCATCTGGCCAGCCGAGGGGGTACAGCATTTCCCACCATCTTATAACCTTCTTTTATATGTGTATAGGAAAAACGGAATTTATCGGGGAATGATTGGATTCTGGCGCATTCCCTCACGCTTAATCGACGGTAGAGGTGTTCATAACCGGGAAGAAAGATGCGTTGATTGGGGGAAACGTACTTCATAACTGGTGCCTGCGGATGTAAAGGGCAATTTTTAGCCTGTGCTTGTATGGTAAATGATACTTCATCCCAAGAACGTACGCGATTACGGGCCATAAATTTTGTATCGAACGGACCGGTAAAAACGTCATGGTTAGTCCATTTCTCATATTCTTGGTTTACGCGTTCATTGTCATATAGATGTGGTTCTTCAGTAATGTCACCAATTGCTTTTTGCAGTGTTACCAGAGGCTTTTGTGATGGTTCCGGAAATTTGAATGCGCCATTCAGTTCTTTTATGAAGCCAACAATAAATACACGGAAGCGATCTTGCGGTATGCAGTAATCAGCAGCATTCAGCAACGAATAGCTTACCACGTAACCAGCACATTCAAGGCTGGAAAGGAATGACAGGAAGGTTTTAAAATGCTTGTCGCTTATCATTCCTTGTACGTTCTCTATGATGAAAAACTTGGGACGTTTTTGTTTTATTAATTGGATATAGTCAAGAAACAAACGTCCCCGGTCATCATTTAGTCCTAACTGTTTACCACCTTCGCTCCATGATTGGCATGGAGGTCCTCCTATAAATCCATCGCAATCGGGAATATCAGCAGCCTTTAATGTACGGATATCGGATTTGCATAGGTATGTATTTGGGTGATTGAACTGATAGGTTTCGTGTATACCTTCATCAAATTCATTCGCCCAGATAACCTCATAACCAGCCTGCTCGAAGCCAAGATCTAGTCCGCCACATCCTGCAAAGAAAGATGCTACTTTCATTTCAAATCAACAATGATTCCCTTTTCAACCAAAGTTTTCTTTATTTGCATTGCCACATGATAAGCCAAGTTTACTGGTACAGCATTACCTATCATTTTATAACCATAATTCACATCATCATATATGAACTGGAATTCATCAGGGAAACTTTGTACACGGGCAACTTCACGGACTGTCATCCTGCGGTAAAGGTGTTCGTATCCTTCAGCAAACTTCTGCAGATTCTTTTCAACCTTAATCATTTTAGGTGCTTGAGGGTGCAGTTGGCATTGGCGACCGCTTGCTTGAACCGTGAAACCTGGTTCATCCCATGAACGAACTCGATTTCGGGATAAGAATATAGGCGAATATGCACCAATGAAATACTCGTTGTTAGGTATTTTGCAAGCCTTTCCATTTGTCTTGTTCTTTTCGAGAGCCGGTATAGCTGTAAATTGCAAGTCCCAGATACTTTCACGTAGTGTTGGTTTGTGTTTTTGGGGAGTAGGATATTCAAAGTTATGAATATTCAAATCTTTACGGAATCCGATATAGAATACACGGTCACGGTCCTCGGGCACATCGTAATCATTAGCATTAAGCATTTTCAAATTTACATCATAGCCTGCTTTGTCAAATAATTCCATGAAGCCACGCACGGCATCTGTATGGCGCTTGGCCAACATGCCGGATACATTTTCAGCAACAAAAAACAAAGGCTGTTTGTCGTGTAAAATACGAATGTATTCGTAGAATAACTGTCCCCGGGCATCCTCAATGCCCTTTAAAGAGCCTGCTTCACTCCATGACTGGCATGGAGGTCCGCCTATTATACCAGCAATATTATCCGGAAATTCGGATGATGGTATATCACGGATATCTCCTTCAATTAGATTAGTATCTGAAAAATTGGCTCGGAAGGTCGGGCAAATTTTAGCATCAAATTCATTCGCTGTAACTACTTTAAAACCGGCTTTATGAAAGCCTAAATCAAGACCTCCTGCACCAGAAAAAAGGCTAATCAAGTTCATCATATTTATTTCCAAAGGCAATTTATTGTGATTATAGCAGTAGGCATGCCTACTATTTGAATATCAAACTTTAAAGTTGGCACAACATAGGTTTCTGCATTATGTATGCGAAAAGAGAACTGCCAACCACCATCCATATAAAGCTCAACAGTGTTAGTTTTCTCCGGAACAAAACCTAAACTCACAATGCGTGTAGGCAAACATGCTACTGGAATTTGAATGGATGCTTGTTCTGATTCGCTGTTTTGATTGAGCGTACCGTGCAAATTATACGATTGAATCCGAGTGGTTTGTTCTTTATCGATGCTAATTATTTTATAGAAATCATGCTTGCCTAAAAGGTATTCTACCAATTTGCCGGGGATGTCCTTATGAACCTGATATTGTCGGTTGATTTCATTTATAAAAGCTGTTAGCAAGGGTATGTATACGTCATTTTCTTTATCTGTCAGTTCATTAAATTTTGTATGTTTGTTTTTTTCTGCAATGAGATAGTCGAATATTGGTTTAACTCCATTCCAATAATCCTGTGAACAAGGAATTCCATACCATTCTTTTCCAAAGTCCAATCTTCTGCTTAGGCGGCTATGTTTTACTGCAAAATGGTTATGCTTGAGGCTTAACCCAATCTCCCACTGGATGTTGTGCCGGATTATTAATATATCTCGTACATCACCTTTTTTCCCTTTAGCGTCTGTCTGTATCAGTAATTCCAAAATGTCATTATTGTTCTCGACGATACGGGGCTCTAATTCAAAAATCTTAGCAACGGCAACATAAGAGCTTGCCTTGTAAGTCTCTTGCATCTCATTGGATAAAGTGCACCATGCACGTTCTGCTGCGGAGTAACTACTATTTTTTATTATATTGACAGGACGAAGCTTTTTGATTTTTTCTTCAAGGGTGAGCAAACATACGAATTCATAAGCCCTTCCTTGGTCATTACTTTTACTACTCATAATTATGGGGTGTTTATTTAGATGCGAAGTTACTGAAACTCCTGTAAAAACAGCATTCTTATTTCTCTTTTTTTCATATTCCGTTATATTATCGGCTGCAATGCAGGGAGAATTTTCTGTAATCTCATAAGTTTTAGGAAGCTTTTGCCGATAATGTTCTAAAAAGCTATGGTTTATCCAGTATTCCATTTCATGTAATGTCTGTTCTCTTACAGCAGGTTTTAATTGGCATTCCCAAATAGTCATTACTTTCCAGCCCATTTTCTTTAAAACCTCTTTATGCTTTTCATCCCTTTGTTGGTTACGCTTTATTTTATTACGCCAATAATCACTGTTGGAATGTGGAATATGTCCGTCTACTTTGTGCCCATGCCAAAAACATCCATGGATAAATATTACAATACCATACTTACGCAATACTATATCGGGTGTACCAGGCAATCCTTTTACATTCTTGAGATAACGGTATCCTCTTGAAAACAAGTAACGTCGTACAATCCACTCTGGCTTTGTGTCTTTACTCCTTATTTTTGCCATAACGGCAGAACGTTTCTTTTTGCTCCAAATATCCATTTATAAAAGGTATAATACTTCGATGAATTATTGAATTCTTCTAACGTCTTTGTGTAGATATTTATTTAGTTCATGGAAATTGTTCTTATTTATTTGCAAAGTAGCTAACAAGTTTTTTATATTTTTGCCTATGCTATGTCCTTTTACTGACAATGGCTTTTCGAAAACGAGCTTTCCTTGGAGTTTTCCTTCTTGATCTAGAAACCAGTTAACATACACAGACAATGATCTGTCCCCATCCCATTTGTCTTTGTTGGCTCTGTAGTTTAAGGCTTTACAAACAAAATATACATCTTGTTGTTTTGCAAAATGTTCAATAGGCTGCATCTTAGATAGATAATAATTTAAATCTTTATTGGGCGCATCTATAGTTATAATGTAATTAGCAACCCCAGAATTTATGACAGTTTCACCATTTACGCTAGAATTTTTTTTATCTAAATTTAAATTTGTACCAGCATATATATCTATTTTTTGTTGGTCGGTTAAATCTATAATTCCACATTTCTTTCCTCCTAACTTATTTATAAACTCAAATTTCCAGCCCATTGTCAAGCTTAAAGCTTTCGTTTTCTTGTATGGCTTGAAATATACTAGGTAATCATCTTCGAAGGTTTTCTTTATTTTTGCAATGCTTCTTTCAATAATTGATTGTGCGTCGCTTCCTAAAATTTCAATTGCTCTATCCAAGCTAATTTTATTTTCTAGAAAATCAGCATTGTTTTGTTTAACTGATATTTTAAATTCTTTTTGATTACCAAGGTCATCTTGGGCTAATACATATACATCAGTTTTGCATTCTCCTTTAGAGGACGTGGGCTTATCACATTTTAATACCGAATAGTTGGCTTGTTCGTAAGTGAACTTTTTTTCGGATAAAAATAAGTCTTTTATCTTGCGTTCTGTTTTTCCAAAATTACTCATGTGTTTCTAGAAGTTTGGTTAATGGTACATTTAAAGCTTTTGCTATTTTTTCGGCAACAGCTAGTGAAACATTACGCTTTCCATTTTCAATGTCAGGAAGGTATGTTCTGTCTATGTCGGCTATATTAGCCAATTTCTCTTGTGAGAGATTTAATGCTATGCGTTGTTCTCTCACTCTAATACCAAATAATTCATTTATTGTCATAACTTTACAAAGTTCTTTATTCTTCGACAATTGTGCAACGGACTATTGTCTACAAATTAATGTTTTTGGGGATTAGAATACAATTTAAATTGTATCTTTGCCATCAACTTGAATAACAATAAATAGGTAAAGATGAAAATAGTTTCACTGTTTGCGGGAGCAGGAGGATTAGACCTGGGTTTTGAGAGAGCTGGATTTGATATTGTGTGGGCAAATGAATATGATAAAGATATTTGGAAAACGTATGAAAAGAATCATAGCAATACAATATTAGATAAAAGGAGTATAACTGATATTCCAACAACTGACATCCCGGAATGTGATGGAATAATTGGTGGACCACCTTGCCAAAGTTGGAGCGAAGCAGGGGCTTTAAGAGGAATCAATGATAAACGCGGACAGTTGTTTTTTGATTTTATACGTATTCTACAGGATAAACAGCCTTTGTTTTTTTTAGCAGAAAATGTTAGTGGGATGCTTTTAGGAAGACATTCGGAAGCTTTATCAAATATAAAAATATGTTTGCAAATGCTGGAATTGGCTATGAATTATCATTTAATATGCTTAATGCACATGATTATAATGTCCCGCAAGATCGTAAAAGGGTATTTTTTATAGGTATAAGGAAAGATCTTAATTTTAAGTTCGAATTTCCAAAACCTTATCCTTATAAGAAAACATTAAAAGACGCGATTGGAGATCTTGCAGATAATGTCGTCCCTTCCATTGGGAATAATAAAGCAAACCCTGATTGTAAAGTGACTAACCATGAATATATGACAGGAGGATTTTCTCCAATATTCATGTCTAGGAATAGGGTGCGAAAATGGGATGAACAATCATTTACAATTCAGGCTGGGGGCAGGCAAGCTCCTATACATCCGCAAGCACCTTTGATGGAATTTGTAGAGCAAAATGTGAGAAAATTTGTAGAAGGGAAGGAACATCTTTATAGAAGGTTAAGTGTTAGGGAATGCGCTCGGATTCAAACATTTCCGGATGATTTTATTTTCTATTATAATAGTGTTGCAGCTGGATATAAGATGATTGGAAATGCAGTCCCGGTTAATTTGGCTAATGCCTTAGCTGAATCAATCAAACAGCAACTTCAAATACATGTGTAATCATTGGATGAAAAACTAAAAAAGTACATTGTGGTAGATATTTTAAGAGTAATTTATAATATTGTTTATCAAACAGAACGTAATACCGTAAATAATGAAGTTCATCTGAAAATCGGATGAATAGTATGGGAAGTATATTGGGGATATTTAAGCGATCGACGTGTTTGTAAAACTTTCTTCTTGATTTATAAGAAAAAGAGGGACATTCACGGAGTATCTCTGTTATAGCGCCATTCGTTCTTTAACAAGATTGGGTATATATCTATTACGATACATCTCAATTGAGGTACTGGGATTGGATAAGATATGCATCAATTGAATAATATCTCTGTTCTTCTCGTATGTTATATTGGTATCAGTTCTTATATTCATTCTATTTTAACTTACTAGTCCTCCCATGTTAAATCCTTCAAATCTTTTAGTTCTGGGTAATAGGCATATATTTCTTTTTCTGTTATTTCTTTAAAACGATCCATTTTAATACCATTTCGGACTACCTTGTCAAAAAACATAGTTTTAGGGCGGACCCATATTTCATGTTTACCATATAATGCCTGATAAACAACCATCTCCTCAAGTGTCTCACTATGCTGGGCAATACCCAGCATTTTATACAGTCCACCTTTAAAATGAATGAAATATCGTTCTTTTTCCATAATACTACCATTGTTCTTATGCAGGTATAAAAGTAGTAAATTCTTAGATAATAAGAGTCGGTTGTTTCTGATATTTTTTTTTAACGTTGTGTAACCTGTCGTTATTAAGTGATCACTATTAAATAAGGTGTGATTTTTTCGTAGCGTCATCTCTTCATTTTCTTTCTCCACCTCTGAAACCCTCTCATCAAACTTTCCTCTTCCACCG
>USSR01000182.1 GCA_900557355.1 uncultured Bacteroides sp. | reverse complement strand
GGGCAATATACTAATAATCCGCGCATTCCAATTGCACAAGTATACACGGAAACAATCATACCTTTGCTTAAAGACGCCAAAGATATGATTTATAAAAATTCGGACAATGGATTTAAACCCGGAAGAGTCTGTGCTGCAACTGCGGCAGGTTTGTTAGCCAAAGTATATGCGACTATCGGCTCTGCGTCCATGGCTACCGGAGAACAAATAACAGTAAAAACCGGCGCACCGTTTGTCATGCAGAATGTAAACGGCACTATGACCAAAGTATATACAGAACCTGTTCCGACAACATTCTCCAAGGATCAAGTTGCCGGTTACGAAAGCTTTTCCTCTCAAGAATATTATAGACTGGCCTACGAAATTGCAGGAGATATAATAGGAGGAGAATATGGAATACACAAACTTGAGGACTATGATTTGGTTTGGTCTCCTTCCGGCAAGACTTGTAGCGAACATTTATTCAGCTTACAAACTAAGTCCGGTGATGAATTATACGGTACATTATTCAGCTCGCACTACTGTGGCAGACTCAATGCAGCAGGAAATATAGACAATAGCTTAACGGTAGGATGTAGAAAACACTGGTATCTATTATTTGAAGAAAAAGACTACCGCGTGGACAAGGGAGTGTTGCATTGTTGGATACGTCAGAACTCTGATACAAGTTGGGGGGGTGGTTCATACTATCCGAACTTTGGGAAATGGCAACGTATGGTTGAAGCCAAAGAACCTCCGTTCGATAATCCTAAAGTAACCTCCGGATGGAGATGTGATGAAGGAGGATCAGAACAGTTCTTCGCTTTCACGACCAAATATTCACAACAAATAGCCGATCAGACTCAACCTCGTACAGATGCCAATTACCCATTTTTACGTTATGCTGATATTGTTCTAATTTTTGCAGAAGCAGCTAATGAATTAAATGGCCCGACAAAAGAATCGGTAGATGCTTTAAATGATGTTCGCACCCGTAGTAATGCAACAGGCAAAGAACTGGCAAACTTTACAGATAAAACCAGCCTGCGTTCTGCAATCCTTGAAGAACGTGCAATGGAATTAGCCTTGGAAGGCGATCGTCGTTGGGATTTAATACGTTGGGGAATTTATTTGCAGGCAATGAATGCTCTAGGCGGAATGGATGAAGCTAACAACGTAAAACAACGTTCCAGCAAACATCTGCTATTCCCGATTCCGACTCTTGAAATCCTGACAAACCAAGGAATTAATGAGAATAATCCTGGCTGGGATTAATCACTTATAACCATGTAAAAAACAGATTATGAAGAAAATAAAATATTTTGCAATAATCGCAGCATCCATATTTACTTTAACATCCTGTACGGATATTGTTGAAGTCGACGATCTGAAAGCCAAAGAAAACAAACCGTCAACAGGTGCTCCGACTGTAGACAAAGTCGTTTTGGCAACAGATGCTGAATTTCCCATTGAGGGAGCAAATTTCGAACAAGTAGTACGAATCGAGGGAACAAACCTTGGAGATATCACTTCCCTAAAATTCAATGATATCGAGGTGGACAGTAAGGAGATATATTCGACATACGATATGCTTCTCGCACCTATTCCCCGTGCACTTCCTAAAGAAGTGACAAACACAATTTATATTACAACCAAACACGGAGAACTAAGTATTCCTTTTGTCGTTTCCATCCCTGATTTAACAATCAATGGACTCAAGAATGAATTTACCCAGCCGGGAGATACGACGGTTATTACAGGTGATAATTTTGACCTCTACGGTATTACAATTGAGGAAGCAATTGTTAATCTAGGCAATTTACCAGTAAATGTAATCGATGCTACTCGTACAGAGCTGACAATAGAAATTCCTGCAAATGCCGCTCCGAAATCTACTCTTACTATAAAAGGGGCAAACATGGATGAAGCATACAAGCTCACATACATGGATCCGGGAGTATCTCAACTTTTCGATTTCAATAATTGGCCGGGAAGCGGTGCCTTTACACATTCCAGCCAATTCCCTGATGCCCCGAAAGATTTCTTATGTGACGGCACATTAGAAGGACAACCGGAACCATTAGTAGAAGGAGGAAAATATATTCGCTTCAATAATTCCGTGAAAGCTTGGGGATGGATGGTTATGTGGGCCGGATATATTACTGTACCGGCAGAAGTAGCCGCAGACCCTTCATCTTACGATTTAAGATTTGAAATCTGTACTGGAGCTAAATTTCCGATATCAGCCCAGGCGCGTATCATTTTAGGAGATTATGGATGGTATCCTTCCAAAGGAGGAATTCCTGTTAATACTTATGGTGGATGGCAAACTGTACGGATCAGTGCCGATACAGAAGCATTGTTGCCTAATCCTATCGATCCTAGTACCAACACAGCTTTCAAAATCATATTTTCTCCCGAATCTGCTCAAGATTTTGATTTAAGTATGTGTAATTTCAGGTTTGTTCATAAGTAAAAATAAAAAGGGAACGCTCGTACTAAAGCGTTCCCTCATAAACAAAAACAATTCGATTTATGCTAAAAGACTTATTTTCATTATTAACGATTATAGCACTTCTATTTTCATCTTGTTCCAAATCAGACGAAGAAGAAAATGGTGATGAACCTCAACCAACCAAACAAACAGCTTATTTCGGAGTTAACCTGTCAGGAGCTGAATTTGGGAATGTATATCCGGGGGTAGATGGTACTCACTATGGTTATCCCACAGAAAAAGACTTGGATTACTTTAAAGCCAAAGGTCTTTATCTGGTACGTTTTCCATTTCGTTGGGAACGCATACAACCCACAATGAATGGAGAATTAAATGCAACAGAACTGGCAAAAATGAAGAAATTCGTCAAAGCTGCCGAAGATAGAAACATACAGATACTATTGGATATGCATAACTTTGGAAGATATTGTGTATATTGCGACGGGCAAAGTTCACAAAATAATCAATATGCAATCATTGGTAATGCACGATGCACTGTTGACAATTTCTGTGACGTATGGAAAAAACTGGCAAAGGAGTTTAAAGACTATAAAAATATCTGGGGTTACGACATTATGAATGAACCCTACGAAATGCTGGCATCGACACCGTGGGTTAACATAGCCCAAGCTTGCATTAATGCCATCCGCACTATAGATACTAAAACAACCATCATAGTTAGCGGAGACGAATTCAGTTCTGCCAGACGATGGAAAGAATGCAGTGACAATCTGAAAACTCTTACAGATCCAAGTAATAACCTGATATTCCAGGCACATATATATTTCGATTCGGATTCTTCCGGAAACTATAATAAAGGATATGATGAAGATGGTGCAACCGTTCAAACAGGGGTGGCTCGTTTGAAACCTTTTGTTGACTGGCTGAAAGAGAATAATAAACGTGGATTCGTCGGTGAATATGGAATACCTGATACTGACGGTCGTTGGCTGGATATTCTTGATGCAGCACTTAAATATCTACAAGAAAATGGAATAAACGGAACTTATTGGTCTGCCGGTCCACGATGGGGTGACTATCCCTTATCTGTCCAACCGACCAATAATTACACACAGGATCGTCCGCAATTAAGCACGCTCCTGAAATATAAAAGTACACAACAATAATCAGAATAAATACTGTCCATGAGAACTCGAATCATCACCATTATCACTTTACTGCTATCTACTCCAATGATTATTGCACAAAAATCAATGGATGAGATAGACAGGGAAAGCTTTGCAGCAAAGCTATCTCCAATAGAAGTAAAAGGTATACAGATGACTGAAGCAGGAAATATTCCTCTTGTCAGGGATACTCCTGCGAAAATCTCTTTGGACGGAACTTGGCAACTGGCAGAAGGAGGAAGTGAAAAAGAACGTTTACATACCATCTGGACAGATCAAATACCCGCCCGTGTGCCTGGTAGTATTCACACCGCATTAGTAGAAAATGAAATCATACCTGATCCATACATCGGACAGAATGACTCTATTGCAGAAAAACAATCTTACAAAACATGGTGGATGAAGCGGGAGTTCGAACTAGACTCCCCCTCATCGCACTGTATATTATCTTTTGGCGGAATCGCTAACAAATGTACAATATGGCTCAATGGAAAACTTTTGGGAACACACGAAGGTATGTTCGGAGGCCCCGATTTTTCAATAGGTAAATATTTAAAGAATAAAAATACTCTCATAGTAAAACTAGAAGCCATTCCCCAAATGTTTCTGGGAAACTGGCCTCCCAACGCAAATGAAAGTTGGAAATATACTGTTGTATTCAATTGCGTTTATGGATGGCATTATGCACAAATCCCATCATTAGGAATCTGGCGTAGCGTTCAATTAAAAGAACAAGCCGCAGTAGAAATAGAATCGCCATTCATCGCCACTCGTTCGCTCGATGGTCAAATGCGCTTAACTCTCGATTTGCATAAAGAATCATCTCCATTAAAAGGAGTATTATATGCAGAAGTATCTCCTAAAAACTTTAAAGGAGTAAAACAATATTATCATTTCGACATAAATAGTCAGAAGAAACAGGAAACTCTATCTTTAGACCTTCAAATCAAAGATCCGCATCTTTGGTGGCCCAATGACAGAGGAGAACAAGCACTATACGACCTCAATCTATTCTTCATTCCACAAAAAGGAAAGACCGCCCATGCAAAAACGTCGTTCGGTATACGGACTATTGAGATGAGACCATTAATTGATGGTGCTAAAGAAGATTATTATAACTGGACATTTGTCATCAATGACAAGCCGATGTTTATAAAAGGAACAGGCTGGTGCACTATGGATGCATTAATGGACTTCTCAAGAAATAAATATGAACATTTACTCCAAATAGCCCAAAGCCAGCACATACAAATGCTAAGAGCTTGGGGAGGGGGAATGCCCGAAACTGATGATTTTTACGAATTATGCGACAAATATGGTATTTTAGTCATGCAAGAATGGCCAACGGCCTGGAATAGCCATAACACGCAACCGTACGCTATGCTGCAAGAAACAGTGGAAAGAAATACCAAACGATTAAGAAATCACCCTTCTCTTATCATGTGGGGAGCAGGAAATGAATCGGATAAACCATTCGGACCTGCAATTGATATGATGGGACGACTAAGCATTGAACTTGACGGAACACGTCCCTTCCATCGCGGGGAGGCCTGGGGAGGTAGTCAGCACAATTACAACTGCTGGTGGGACGATGCCCATCTTAATCATAACTTAAATATGACCGCTCCTTTTTGGGGAGAATTTGGGATAGCATCATTACCTCACATCGAGACAGTGCGTAGATATTTGGATGAGGAAAAAGAAGTGTGGCCTCCCCAAAGGAGCGGTAATTTCACACACCACACTCCTATCTTCGGAACAATGAGAGAAATGGAAAAGCTCGTTCAATATTCCGGTTATTTTATGTCGAAGGATTCGCTGGCTTCTTTCATACTCGGATCACAGTTAGCACAAGTAGTAGGAGTGCGCCATACATTAGAACGGGCACGCACATTATGGCCTCATACTACCGGAGCACTTTATTATAAGATGAACGATAACTATCCCGGCGTATCATGGTCATGTGTAGATTATTATGGTATCATCAAACCTGTCCACTATTTTGTGCAAAAGTCTTTTGCTCCGCTAGCGGCAGTCATGCTATTTGACCGCAGCAATCTTTCCAGTCAAGAAGTCAGTCTTCCTGTCTATCTACTCGACGATTGCCAAATATTGGAGAAAGAGCCTTATCAGGTCAAAGTGTCTATATACAATGCACTACTAGACACTGTTGCCACCCATACTTTTAACGGCACTGGCGATGAGAATGTTGTCAAAAAATTAGGAGAAATAAGTCTGAATAGAGAACAAACCAAATCGACCATGTTATTCTTTGTCTTGGACATAATCAAAGACAACAAGAATATGTATCGGAATTATTACTTTACCAATTACGAAGTACGTCCGGGCTCCATCTTATCAATGCCCCAGACAGAAATAAAAATGGAACGCACAGGTAATATAGTGACTTTAACAAATACAGGAAAGTACCCCGCTATCGGAGTGCACATAGAAGCACCAGAAAAGATGGATCAACTTATCGTTTCAGAGAACTATATATGGCTTAATCCACAGGAATCAAAAATATTAAAAATAAATTTGGAATCTCCAGTTATTGTAAAAGGCTGGAACCTTCAATCACCCTATTAAACAGAACATTATGAAAAAAGTTTTTATTTCGGCTTTTCTACTACTCAGCCTTCTTACTCTAAATGGATGTAAAAGTAATCAACCTCCAGTAAAAGAGACAGGTGAACCTTACGGAGTAAACTTGGCATGTGCTGACTTCGGTTCATCCTTTCCCGGGGAATATAATAAAGACTATACCTACCCGACAGACCAGGACCTCGAATATTGGCAAAAGAAAGGGCTGAAACTTATCCGGTTGCCATTCAAATGGGAACGGCTACAACTTGACTTAAAAGGACCGTTAAACCAACATGACCTCAATAAAATGAAAGAACTGGTCAGAGCTGCAGAGAAACGCGATATGGTGGTTCTTCTTGACTTACATAATTACTGTCGCCGTTACATGAACAACGAACATACCCTCATTGGAAATAACGGATTAACGATCGGAGACTTGGCTTCTTTCTGGCAAGCTATCGCTAAAGAATTCTCGACTTTTAAAAACATATATGGTTATGGGCTAATGAACGAGCCACATGATCTGACCCCGGAAACCAGCTGGTTCGACATGGCGCAAGCGTCCATCAATGCCATTCGGGAAGTCGACACAAATACTCTTATCATGGTAGGCGGCAATGACTGGTCATCAGCAGAGCGCTGGATTGAACAGAGTGATACACTCAAATATTTAAAAGACCCGGCTAATAACCTTGCTTTTGAAGCTCATGTATATTTTGACAAGGATGCATCCGGTACCTACAAATATTCATACGAAGAGGAAGAATGTTATCTGGAGAAAGGTATCGACCGGGTAAAACCATTTGTAGAATGGATCAAACAAAATAAATTCCATGGTTTTATCGGAGAATATGGAATTCCCGACAATGATCCCCGTTGGAATGAAACCCTCGACTTATTCTTGGGATATTTACAAGAAAACGGAATCAATGGTACATATTGGGCTGCGGGTCCGTGGTGGGATAGCTATTTCATGGCAATCACCCCCAAAGACGGGAAAGACAGACCGCAAATGCCTATCATTGAGAAATATACAAGTACTTTTAAAAAATAGAATTATGTTCAAAAGGTTCTCCATCTGCTACATTTTATTTATGTTTTATTTAACTGGAATTTCTGCTCAAGAAGACCGGTGGACAGGAAATGCCACGAATCTATCCAAAGGAAATTTAAGGGTAAATTCTTCAGGACGTTATCTGGAATACACCGATGGAACTCCTTTTCTCTACATAGGAGATACAGCATGGGAACTCATTAGCCGTTTAAATGACAAAGAAACAGAGCAATATCTGGAGAATCGTAGAGAAAAAGGATTTACCGTAATACAAACGGTAATCCTGGATGAATTAGATGACATGAATGTTTCATCTAACGGAGGACCCAAGTTAATTGACGGCAATATTGACAAACCCGCTCCTGACTACTTCACCCATGTAGACAAAGTTATTTCTCTGGCTGCAGTCAAAGGCTTATACATAGCTCTACTACCAACCTGGGGGGATAAGGTAGACAAACAGTGGGGAAAAGGACCAGAGATTTTTACTCCGGAGAATGCATATAAATACGGCAAATGGTTAGGAGAACGCTATATGAACGCTCCCAATCTGATATGGGTAATAGGAGGTGATCGAAGTGGAGACGGAAAGAACTTTGCCATTTGGAATGCATTAGCGACTGGTATTAAAAGTGTAGACAAAAACCATTTGATGACTTATCATCCTCATGGAGAGCACTCATCCTCGTTCTGGTTTCACAATGCTTCCTGGTTGGATTTCAATATGTGTCAATCCGGACACGCACAACAAGATTTCGCAATCTATCAACGTCTGCTTTTGCCCGATTTAAATAAGGAACCACACAAGCCATGCATGGACGGAGAACCCAGATATGAAAATATTCCGATCAATTTCAAAAAAGAAAATGGAAGATTTGGAGATGATGATATCCGCCATACACTTTACCAAAGTATGTTCAGCGGAGCTTGTGGATATACATACGGCTGTAATGATATATGGCAGATGTTTGATACCGGACGTGAGCCTAAATGTGACGCCGACACTCCATGGTACCAATCAATGGATAAACAAGGAGCCTGGGATTTAATTCACTTTCGCAGATTATGGGAGAAATTTGATTTTACTCAAGGAAAAAACCTACAAACCATCTTTGGCGATGTACCTTTAGAAAATAAAAACTATCCCGTAGCATTCGGCAACAAAGACTACTTATTAGTATATTTTCCACAAGGTGGAGAGAGAACGATTTATTTGCCTTCAATGAAGGCATCCAAACGGTCTTTAAAGTGGATGAATCCTCGCAATGGAAGAATCACATTCTATCAAAATACAACAGCAGATACCATTCCCGTATCCTCTCCCACAAAGGGAAAAGGAAATGACTGGGTTTTAATTATAGAATAATTAACCGAGAAAAATAACTATAGAATATGAAAAGTAATAGATTAGAAGAGCTAACACAAAATTATGAAGCTCTTATCAACCGAAAAAATGAGATATGTAACAATAGCAACGGTATATATAAACGTTACTACCACCCTGTATTAACAGCAGAACATGCACCACTCATCTGGAAGTATGATTTTGATGAAAAACAAAACCCATTCATGGAAGAAAGAATTGGCATCAACGCTGTAATGAATACGGGAGCCATCAAGATCAATCATAAATACTATCTTGTGGCGCGTGTCGAAGGAGCAGACCGAAAATCATTCTTTGCAGTAGCAGAAAGTAATAGTCCCGTAGACGGATTTCGTTTTTGGGATTATCCGATAGAAATGCCGGAGACAGACATTCCTGATACCAATATGTACGATATGCGCCTGACCGCACATGAAGATGGATGGATTTATGGCATTTTTTGTGCGGAACGCAAAGATACAAACGCTCCAGCCGGTGATTTATCTTCCGCAGTAGCCGTTGCAGGTATTGCACGAACAAAAGACCTGAAAACATGGCAACGCTTGCCGGATCTGAAATCTCCGAGCCAGCAACGTAACGTAGTGCTTCATCCGGAATTTGTGAATGGGAAGTATGCCCTGTATACCCGCCCTCAAGATGGTTTTATTGACGCCGGCAATGGAGGAGGTATCGGATGGGCACTCATAGATGACATCTGTCATGCCGAAATAAAAGAGGAAAAAATCATCAATAAACGGTTTTATCATACGATCAAGGAGGTAAAAAATGGAGAAGGGCCACACCCCATTAAAACTCCACAAGGATGGTTACATTTAGCACATGGTGTAAGAGGATGCGCAGCCGGATTACGCTATGTATTATACTTATATATGACTTCTTTAGAAGATCCGACAGAAATTATAGCTGAACCTGCAGGTTATTTCATGGCCCCTATAGGAGAAGAAAGAATCGGTGATGTATCGAATGTATTATTCTCAAATGGATGGATTGAAGATGATAACGGAAAAATTTATATCTATTATGCGTCTTCGGACACCCGTCTTCATGTAGCCGAATCAACAGTAAACCAGCTTGTAGATTATTGTCTGCACACACCAACCGACGGTTTCCGTTCTATAGAATCTGTGAAGCGGATCATTACTATGGTAAACCACAATAAACAATACCTGAAACAATAAATACATCACCATGGAAAACATAAAACTAAGAGAAAAAATCGGGTATGGATTAGGAGATGCTGCTTCTTCCATGTTTTGGAAGTTATTCACAATGTATCTGCTATTCTTCTACACAGACGTGGTAGGTATCCCTTCGGCAGTGGTAGGAACAATGTTCCTTATCACACGCATTTGGGACACTTTCCTCGATCCGTTTGTCGGAATATTAGGCGACCGGACAAGCTCACGCTGGGGTAAATTTCGCCCCTACCTACTATGGGTAGCCATACCATTCGGCATCTGTGGTATACTGACCTTCTCATCTTTTGGAGATAACATGACTACCAAAATAATATTTGCCTATGCCACATATACCCTTATGATGATGGTATATTCATTAATCAATGTTCCGTACGCATCTCTATTAGGAGTAATGTCCGCCAATCCACAAGTACGCACAGAGTTCTCCTCCTACCGCATGACATTTGCTTTTGGAGGAAGTATTCTGGTACTATTCCTCATTGAGCCACTGGTTGATATATTCAGTAAAATGAAGATAACGGAAAATATACCTGACATCGCTTTCGGCTGGCAGATGGCTGCAGTCGTATTTGCGATTATGGCTAGTGGAATGTTCTTATTAACTTTTCTATGGACAAAAGAAAGAGTGCAGCCCATAAAAGAAGAAAAAGGATCACTGAAAGAAGATCTGAAAGATCTGGGCAGAAACAAACCCTGGTGGATTCTTTTATGCGCAGGAATCATGGCATTAGTGTTCAATTCTCTTCGTGACGGTTCTGCTGTATTCTATTTCAAATATTATGTAGACAGCTCCGATACATTCTCTTTCTCATTCATGAATAGTGCCATTACTCTAATCACGATCTACTTGGTATTAGGACAAGCCGCCAATATCCTCGGAATCATGTTTGAG
>USSR01000181.1 GCA_900557355.1 uncultured Bacteroides sp. | reverse complement strand
TGCGTCGCAGACTTCGTTTATATTGATGGCTTTGTCTATCTTCTTGCGTACATTGGCATCGGCAGATACGATGTTGGCAATCTGGACTCCTGCCAGGTTGAACGCCTTGCTGGGTGAAATGCAAGTGACGGAATTCATCAGGAATTCCTGCGATATGGAGGCGAAAGGCGTATAGGTATATTCCGGAAAAACCAGTTCACAATGAATTTCATCCGCTACTACCGTTACATGATTCCGGAGGCAAATCTCACCGATACGTACCAGTTCTTCCCGGCTCCATATTCTTCCGGCGGGGTTGTGAGGGTTGCACAATAGTAAGAGTTTGACTTTACTATTGGCAGCCTTCTTCTCCAAGTCATCGAAATCAATCCGGTAAGTTTCGTTTTCATATATCAGTGGGTTGAAAACGATTTCACACCCGTTGTTGCGTATGGACGAAAAGAAGCAATTATACACCGGAGTCTGCACCAGGACTTTGTCGCCGGGGCCGGTCAGGGCTTTTATGATTGCCGACAGCGCCGGTACTACTCCGGAGGTATAGATAATCCACTCTTTTTCTATTCTCCAGTCGTGGCGTCTTTTGAACCAGTTGATCGTTGCATTGTAGTAAGCATCGGGTACACGGACGTATCCGAAGATGCCATGCTCCACCCGCCTTTTCAACGCTTCCGTCACGGCGGGTGCTGTGCGGAAATCCATATCGGCTACCCACATCGGCAGTACACCCGGGGGAGTGGCAGAATCCCATTTATAGGAATTCGTGCCCCGGCGTGGAATGATTTCATCAAAGTTGTGCTGCATATTGCATCTCTTCTTGCGTTTCGTCAAAACAGGTCTGGTCGTCCCAAAGTTTCAGTTTGCAATTGCCGGGGGCCTTGATGTTCTCGTCTATGATGACGGCTCCGTAACTTTCGGCCGTGATGCTTCCCGTGCGTGGATTCTTTATGCTGTGAACCGGACCTTTGATGGTGGCCTGGAGACTGCTGTATTCAAATGCAAGGTCGGCATCGTCGGCCATTGTGCAGTTTTCTATAATCAGGTCGTGGGCATAACAGAGTGGTTGCGTGCCTGAAATTTTGCAGTTCACCAGACGCAGGTTTCTGGAATGCCAGCCCAGATATTCGCCATTCAGTTCGGAATCATACACCGTTACGTTTTCCGTATTCCAGAAGGCGTCTTTGGAGTTGATGATGGCATTGCGGATTTCCACGTTTTTGCAATACTGGAATGAGTAGTTGCCGTTCTGGCTGTAATTTTCAATGCGTATGTTCTCACCGTGTATGAACAGGTAATCGGCTTTGTCAATCTGTACGTTTCTGAGTTCTACATTGCGGCAAAACCAAAGGGTTTCCAAGGCATTGGGAAGTTGCACGTTTTCCAGTTTTATGCCGTCCATTTCGCGAAACATCTTCGGTGCTTCCACTACGGTATCCGTCATTTGTACATTCTGCGAGTACCAAAGTGCGGCACGGGCACCTTCTGTGAAGAAACAGTTCTTTATGGTGAAGCCATTGTTGTGCCAGTATGGGTATTTCCCTTCGAAGCGGCAGTTCACTGCCACAATATTGCTACATTCTTTCAGTGCGGACTCGCCTGCATGGATGGTTACATTTTCCAGTTGGAGGTCGTGAGTGGCAAACAGAGGGCGTTCGCCTCCGAATTCTTTGTCTTTGATTGTTTCCATAATTTCTTTGTTTTTATTGTAGTTCGAATGTTACGGTTACACTGCCCGAACCGAGGGCGGATGCCAGTTCCGAAGGGTTATTTACACGCCCCAGGCGAGTGTAGCTGTAGGATGTTGAAAAAGTCTCATAGAAAAGTACCAGACAGGAGCCGCCGTAAAGCATCAGGTCGCCCGTGCGGATGGTTCCCGGGTTGGAAGATGCGGTAGGCAGGTTTCCCGATAGGTAGAAGTACTTTTCGTTGCCGTTCAGTTCGGACATGTTTATGGTCATAGGCAGTAATGCCTTGAAGGCTGTTGCCGCCGCATTGTTTTCCAGTGTGGCATTGAATGAGGCGGAGCCGACTGTTATTTTAAGATTGTTGCTCATAGGGTTATCGTCATCATCGTCGTCATTACCGGGATTAACCGGAGGATCATCATCGTCCGTACTTCCCGGAGGTATCTGCTGCCCTGTTTCGGGTATAGGGGCATCGTCGCTGCATGAGGTGCCCCAAACGGACAATGTCAACGTCATAAAAATGAGTGCTAAGTAATATTTCATAATCTTCACGGTATTATTTCAGGTATTCCTTAAAGAAAGAATCCAGCTTGTCGAAAGGGATGAGGCTGACCCGGTCGTAAAGGTCCACATGGCCTGCACCGGGTACGATGTATAATTCTTTGGGTTCGGCAGCCTTGCTGTAGGCGTCTTCGCTGAATTCGCGTGAGTGTGCATTCTCTCCGGCGATGAAGAGCATGGGGCGCGGCGAGATGGTTTCGATATCGGCAAACGGATAGAAGTTCATGAACTTCGTGTTGCTTGCCAGGGTAGGGTGCGTGGTGGTCAGGGACGTTGCACCTTCGGGGGTGAATTCTCCGCGTTCTGTACGGTAGAATTCATAAAACTCGCGTTCAATCGGAGAGGAGTCAGGTGTCAGTTCGTGTACGGTGCCGCCGGTGTATTTCGTTTCTCCACCCAGAAATTCCGCATAGCGTTGTTCGGCGGCTTCGGCAATGATTTGTTTCCTTTGTTCCAGGGTCAGTGCATGTTTCAGTCCGTTGCGGCTTGCTGTACCCATATTATACATGCTGATGGTTGCAATGGCTTTCAGGCGTGGATCGATTTTTGCCGCACTGATGGCGAAACTTCCACTGCCGCAGATACCGATTACGCCGATACGGTTGCGGTCGACGAACGGGCGTGTGCCGAGGAAATCGGCTGCTGCGCTGAAGTCTTCCGCATAGATTTCCGGGGAGACGGTGTTGCGCGGTTCTCCTTCACTTTTTCCCCAGAAGGACAGGTCGATGGCGAGGGTGACGAAACCGCGTTCGGCCATCTTGATCGCATAGAGGTTTGCACTTTGTTCCTTGACTGCCCCCATCGGGTGCCCGACGATGATTGCGGGATACGTTTCTCCTGCTTTCATATCTTTGGGCAGGAAAAGGTTTCCGGCCACTTTCATTTTGTACTGGTTGGAGAAGGATACTTTCTCCATGTTTACTAAATCACTTTTGTAGAAATTGTCTGCATCGGTTTGTGCCGAAGCACTACCTACGCCGAGCATCATAAAGGATGCCACTACTGAAAATAATATCTTTTTCATATTTTCTTTGGGTGAATGATTAATGAGAATTGATGTCTATTACTTACATTGCAAAATTACGGTGTAAAAGTGATACTCTTTGTAGATGGATTACAGACATAATAACCCAAATTACAGATTATCGCATTGTATACAGAAAACATAGACAAATACTTCTTTTATAATCGCTTATTTAAAAAAGCTTCATTGTGCTACGACTTTCAGTTTTATTGTTTTCGAAGATTGCACCGTGCGAATTCTCAGAACAACGAATATTATGCTGACCGCAAGAAACAGCAAAGAACCGATTACGGAATAGCGTGTATCGAAGAAAGTGATAAATGCTCCGCAGGCTGCCGCACCCACCGTTGTGCCCAGATTGGCAGATAATAGGAACAAGCCGTTAGCGAAATCCGGAGCTTCGGGAGCAGCTTCGGTTATCATATACTGCATGGTGTTTTGCCCGTATCCTGCCAGGATACCCAGAATCAGGATAATGACAGCCATTGCCGCAAGCCATTCCCCTAAAATGAATATACATATATAAAAGGTGAATAGTGCGAACGGAATGAAAGTCATGCTGCGTATCGGGTTGGTGGCTAACTGTTTTCCTGCAATGACGTTTCCGATAATATTGGCAAGCCCGTATATCAGCAGCAGGACGCTGATGACACTATAAGAAACTTCCGTAACCGTTCTCAGATAATCAGACATATAACTGAAGAATCCGAATAAAGCACCGTTTATCAGGGTGACAGCAATAATGGAATACCAGATAATCTTCTTTTTCAGCACATTGAGTTGCGTACCGTAAGATAGCTTTTCTTTAACGGGCATGGAGGGTATGAAAAGGATGGTGGCCACAAATACCAGCGCATTCACCACCGTGAAAAACATCATTCCCATTGTAAACGACACCTCACTCGCTATGTAGCTGGTCACCGGTACACCCAATACCATGCCGGCGGATACTCCGATGAAGACTTTGGCTACAGCCTTCGGAGCTTTCTCTTTGCTGACAGATGCGGCCGCTACCGTGAAAGCCATCGATACATATACAGGATGAAGGAAAGCCGGAAGGGCACGGGTTATCAGTAGTAGGGTAAAGTTGGAGGTAAGCATCGAAATAATGTTGCTCAGTGTGAAGACTCCCAGTGCCAGCAGCATGACTTTTTTCCGGTTTATGCCCGAGAAAAGTAGCGGCATAATGGGGGCTGATATAGCCACTACCAATGCGAATATACTGACCGTCCATCCTGCTTCGGGAACGGTTACATGGAAATGCTCGGCTATCAGGGGGAGGATTCCAATCACTCCCATTTCCGTATTGATGATTCCGAAGACTCCTGCGGTAAGGATGAATACGAGCAAAGCACCCGAATCGGGTTTCAATCTACTTATTTGTTCCATAACTCTGTTTGTTCTTTTAATTACATTGCAAAGGTCGGAAGAAGGGAGCGAAACCTTGGTAGACAGATTACGGGGATGATAACCCGAATTACAGGTTATAGGAAAAGGGAATGGCGATAAATCGGGGCGGTGAATTTGGGAAAGTCGGTTATATTTGTATCTTTACGGCGTTTTATAAAGTAGATATTAGGCCATGAAGACATTAAGTAGTAATAATCTGAAGTTATTAAAAGTCATACATCTGCTGTGTGCTTTTATGTGGATAGGCGGTGCTTTCAGCATGTTGTTACTCCTATCAGGTATTAATCCGGCGGAAAGCCATGAAATGTATATGCGTTCCCTGTCGCTGAAAATGATAGACGACTGGCTGATTATTGTCGGGGCAAATGGTTGCATCATTACAGGATTGATATACGGTATTTGGACGAAATGGGGATTCTTTAAGCATCGGTGGATTACTGTGAAATGGGTGTTGACCCTGTTTATGGTGTTATCGGGAACATTTGCGATGGGGCCTTGTGTGAATGGCAATGTATATTCGCCCGACGAGATTGCCCTTTATACTTCGGATAACGAAGTGTTTTGGAATAATATATCGCAAACGATTGTCTGGGGGATTCTTCAGACTGTACTCTTAATCGCAACCGTGGTGATTTCTGTTTATAAACCTTGGAAAGGGAAGCTGAAAAAGTAGTGGGATTCTAAAAATGAAATGACGGTGTGTCGAATCTTCATCCGTCATTTCATAAGGGTTGGTAAGGAATAATCCGATGTGAGATGTTAATGATTCTATTATGATTTCAATTAACGGATAAAGTTTGTCCGTACCAAAGGTTCTGCTTCCGGGTGCTTCTGCCCATCAGCCGTATTTTTCAATAACCAGGCCATATTTCTGCCTAACATTCGCATAGTCTGTAATCCTTCCGCATCTTGCAGGACATCGCCCGGCATCATTCCATGAATAATATTCCAATATTGGGAAGAAACAACAGGCATATGGTTTATTGTGAAATACTTATTCAATCTGTCAAGAGTAGCACTGGCTCCACCTCTCCGGCAAACAGCTATTGCCGTAGCCGGTTTGTACTCCATCAACTCCGAGCTTGAATAGAAAAGACGGTCTAACAGGGCGCACAGCGAACCATTGGGACCGGCGTAATAGGTCGGTGAGCCTACTACCAGTCCGTCAATACCTTCTTCCAGTTTCTGGCGGATGTTGTTGTACAATTCGTCTTTAAAGATACACCGTCCCAATTCAGTGCAGCGGTTGCAGGCTATGCAACCTTGTACGGCTTTCGTTCCGATAGAAATGATTTCTGTTTCTACTCCGTTTTCATTCAGCGCCTTTGCTACCTCCGATAAAGCCAAATGTGTATTTCCGTTTTTCCGGGGACTTCCATTTATCAGTAATACTTTCATCTTTTTTTCTTCTTGATATTAATTATATTCGTCAGACTTTGAAGCGTATATTTATATTAAAAACACTGGCATGACTTATAAGGTTCGCCCATCCATCCATCAACGATAGGATTTGTCGAAGATTCCTGCGCAGTCTTCATCCGTCATTTCGCAAGGATTGGCAAGGAATAATCCTCTCTGCATGGAGCGGGCACCTCGGGCAAGCGTCATGGATTCTTCTTTCCGGAACCCGTAATCGCTCATCTTCAAATCGGCCACACCGCAATCTTCCTGCAATTTGACAAGTGCCGTGATGAAATCTTCCGGCTTGTCGGCATTTTCAATGCCCATTGCTTTTGCCATTTTGATGAACTGTTCGTCGCAGGCATGACGCTCGATGAAGAACTCATAGAAAGCACGGGAAATCATAATCAGCCCTGCGCCGTGAGGAAGATTATGATGATAGGCACTCATGGAGTGTTCCATGGAATGTTCGGCCGTGGTGCTTGTCAGTTGCATGGTGATGCCTGCCATTGTGCTGCCATAAGCGACGCGTTCTCTTGCTTCCATATCATTCCCATCTCTGACTGCACGTGGCAGGTATTTCGTGATATTCTCGATGGCGGACAATGCAATCGCTTCGCTCAGAATATTTACGCCGTTGCTTATCATTACCTCTGTGTTGTGGAACAAAGCATCGAATCCCTGGTATGCCGTGTATTTGGCAGGAACGGTTCGCATCAGTTCCGGGTCTACGATGGCAAGGACGGGAACCAGTTCCGGTGCGCCGAAACCGATTTTCTCATTCGTGTCGGGATTGGAGATAACGCCCCAACAGTTGATTTCGGAGCCTGTTCCAGAAGTTGTGGCAATGGTAACTATGGGCAAACCCGGATTTTTCAGTGGCATTGCTTTGCCGGTGCCGCCAAAAACATAATCCCATAAGTCGCCCGGGTTCGTTGCCATTGCCGCTATTGCGACTGATGCATCGAGTACGGCACCTCCTCCGAGAGCCAGGATAAAATCGCAGGCATTTTCTTTGGCAAAGGCGGCGCCTTCCATGATAACGCTTTTGCACGGGTTTTCCATAATCTTGTCGAAGATGGCATACTCGATGCCGGCCTTTTCCAATTGTTCAATCGTGCGGTCGAGCGAACCGTTGACCTTGGTCGACTTACCATTTGAAATCAAAAGCAGGGCTTTCTTGCCGGGCATTGTCTGCTTGTACAGATTGTTCAGTTCGCCTGCACCGAATAGGATGCGGGTAGGGTTGTAAAAAGAAAAATTCATTCTTGTGTCCATACGTCTTTCAGTTATTTAATTTGTAATCGTTTTAATGATTCTCCATAGGGAACTATCGGATGCTGCAAAATTAGCTGTCTTCATGTTATTGCAGGATACCCGGATTACAGATTGAATAACCCTTTTTACTGTTTCTGCTTCTTCTTTTTTCGATATGAACCAAATGACAAAGAAATATTCTTTTACGAAAAGCAAATATCTAACCTGGAACATATATTTAGGGTACCTCAGTCGTATACTTAGGGTATCTCGGTATACGACTGAGGTACCCTAAGTATACGACTGAGATAGTCCCTATTTATATGTGCTCATAATCAAACTGTTACATTTCTTCGCTTAATTGGTAAGAAATTTAAATAAATAAACAGAAAGCATCTCACTCATTTTTGTAGGGTTATGAGGTAAATGAGTGTTTCAATATTGAGTAAATTGAGATAGTACTGCTTTAGCATTCGCTTCATGTCTTATCATTAATGTATGTAATGAATGAAAGTTATACCCCAATTACAGATAGTATAACCCTTATTACAGACACCTTATTATTCTGAAAAAATAATTCATATCTTTGCTGCTGTTCAAAGACTTAGGATTATGGAAAAGGTTATAAATCTGGATAATGTGGACCAGTACAACAATTTGTACGGACTTGAAACATTGCACCCTTTGGTAAGCGTTGTCGACCTTACGAAAGCGACTCGGGCGGTCAATCAAATACAAATGCATTATGGTGTTTACGCACTTTTTCTGAAGTTGGCAAAGACTTGCGATATTAAGTATGGCCGTCAGTCTTACGACTATCAGGAAGGTACTATTGTCTGTTTTGCACCCGGACAGACGATTAGTGTGAGTACGGTTGGTGACCAAATCAGCCAGCCCGTTTACGGTCTCGTCTTTCATCCCGATTTGATTCACGGGACTTCACTTGGGAAAACGATAAAGAACTATACCTTCTTCTCTTATGCAGTGCATGAGGCTTTACACCTGTCCGATCAGGAAAAAGAAACCGTGATGGACTGCCTGAAGAAAATCAGCATCGAACTGGAACATCCCATAGACAAGCATAGCAAGTCATTGATTGCAATGAACATAGAACTCTTGCTCAACTACTGCATGCGTTTCTATGAACGCCAGTTCATCACCCGCAGCAATGCGAATAAAGATGCCTTGACGAAGTTCGAACAACTGTTAGATGAATATTTCCAGAGTGGTCTTCCGATGCAGGAGGGATTACCGTCAGTGAAATATTTCGCAGACAGGATTTATCTTTCTCCCAATTACTTTGGTGATATGATTAAGAAGGAAACCGGGAAAACACCCCAGGAACATATACAGACAAAGATTATCGAACTGGCCAAAGAGCATATCCTCGGAGCGGAAGAAACCATCAGCGAGATTGCTTACAGGCTGGGATTTCAGTATCCGCAGCACCTGAACCGCCTGTTTAAGAAGCGCGTAGGCTGCACCCCGAACGAATACCGACTGCAAAATTCATAGCTTTGAAAAAGGATATATTGAATATAGAGACCGTACATCAGTGTAATTGTTGCCTGGGCAACAAGACACTGCATCCGCTGGTGAGTGCTATTGACTTATCCAAAGCCAACGTGATGCAACGTACCATCAAGTTCGACTTTTACACCCTGCTATTGCTGGAAAGTGAATGTTGCGACTATATCTATGGGCGTAAATACTACGACTATTCCAATGCCACCCTGTTGTTTCTGGCTCCGGGAGCATCTATCGATATGAATGACAGGAAGGTTCTTCCCCAAAAAGGTTGGCTGCTGGCATTCCATCCGGACTTTCTGTGTAATACCTCTTTGGAGCAGCACGTCAGGCATTGTCCGTTCTTCTTTTACAGTCCCAATGAAGCGTTGCATCTGTCGTTGCGCGAGAAAACGAAAGCTGTGGAGTGTTTCTGCAATATCGAGCAGGAACTGAAGCATGCGATAGACTGCCATAGCAAAGTGTTAATCTCAAGATATATAGAATTGCTACTGGATTATTGTTCCCGCTTCTACGAACGCCAGTTCATTACGCGGAATGAGGCGAATAAGACAATCTTGTGCAAAATGGATACGCTGCTGGATGAATATATCCGCTCCGGGCAGTTGAAGACCAAGATATTGCCGACCGTAAAGTATTGTGCAAATCTGCTTCACTTGTCGCCACGCTATTTTATGGACCTGTTGAAGTTTGAAACGGGGAAGAACCTGGACGAATATTTCCAGTTGAAAAGGATAGAGATAGCCAAGAGAATGTTGTCCGCCAATGAGAATACCGTTAGTTCGGTTGCTGAAATATTGGGCTTTTCAGGCGTGCAATATTTCAGCAACCTGTTCCGCAAACTGGTGGGGGTAGCTCCTAATGAATACAGGCTTTCACAGAACTAAGTGCTTTTGATGTTCTGCGATATCCACATCCCTATATCTTGTTTGCTAAGCGCTGCTGCCATGAGGTCGGGAAATTTATCGGGTGTACAAGCGAAAGTCGGTACACCGATATTTGCCAGAAACTCCGCATGGCTCTTGTCGTAAGAGGGGGCGCCGTCGTCATTCAGTGCAGGCAGCACGATAAGTTGCACACCACTGTTCACTAAAGATACGAACTTCTTGCGCATTTCCCGGGCATCGCCACCTTCATACAAGTCGGTAACCAGCACCAGTACCGTATCCTGCGGACGGGTAATCACTCCCTGGCAATAGGTCAGGGCACGGGCAATGTCCGTACCTCCACCCAGCTGCACACCAAAGAGAAGGTCTACCGGGTCTTGCAAATCGTCGGTCAGGTCTACAACTGTTGTATCAAATACCACCATCCGCGTGCTTACTGCCGGAATGGAAGCCAGCACCGAGCCGAATATTCCGGAATAAATCACCGATGTTCCCATTGAACCGCTCTGGTCCAGGCAGAGGATGATGTCTTTCATCGCTTCCTTCCCCCTTCCTGCCGTAACCGATGCGCACTTCCGGAATAATCGTCTTATATTCCGGCTGATAATTTTTCAGGTTCTTGGTGATGGTGGTTTTCCAGTCTATTTCGTTATAACGCGGATTTCTCCGGCGGGCAGAACGATTGAGTGCTCCCGTTACAGCCTGTTGGGTAGGGGCGGAGAGTTTGCGCAACAGTTCATCCACCACTTTGCGGACTACCTGTCGTGCCATATCCTTGTTCTTTTCCGGGATTACACGGCTGAGCGACATCAGCGTAGCTACCAGATGCACATCCGGCACTACGGTTTCCAGCATTTCCTTTTCCGTCAGCAGTGAGGTGATGTTTAGTCGTTTGATGGCATCGCGTTGGATAACTTGTACCACCGTCTGCGGGAAAAACTCGCGGATGTCTCCCAGCCAACGGCTTACTTTCGGGGCGGACGA
>USSR01000180.1 GCA_900557355.1 uncultured Bacteroides sp. | reverse complement strand
ACCCGGTAGCCCCGTTGCCCGGCGCTTCTTATCAGCTCGAAGCCTGCCTGCTTCATTATGATGCCTATTTTGGTGGGGCTGAGTGGCTGTTTGATGGAACCGCTGATCCGGTTCAGGATATGGGCCGTGGTGACAAAAATACATTCTTCGCCCGGTATGGGACGGCGGTAATGGGTAAGGATCAGTTCCTTTTCCAGATTGGGGACTTCGAAGTGGGTGTTACGTTGGTTGACGGCCTTGACCTCTTTTTCGTTGAACCAATACCGGAACCCGCTTTTCCAAAGCGCGTATGCCTGTGCATATACACCCTCGTAGTTTGGGGTGTGCGTGTAGGGGTCGTCAATGGATACCACATTGAATGGAAGCCAGCGGCGGCTTCCGCTCGGATCGGTTAGGAATTGCTCATTATTGGTGGTTCCGCAGAGACTGGCGATGTGCGGACGTCTTTCTTTGTAATGAGCGTATGCCATGCGTTCGTTCACTACCGGTGTGGTGGTCATGGCCTTGATCTGGTTTAGGGCGGAAGTGTTCAGTTCGTCGATTTCCTCCATACAAAGGAGGGCGAATTCCGTGAGAGTGAACTTGTCGTCCTTGGTGATTCGGTTATTATCTGTTTTAGTGTAGAAATAACGTTGCAATGCCGGTGGCAGCAGTTTGTTGAACCAAGTGGTCTTGAAGCAGCCTTGCGGACCGATGAGTATCAGTATCTCGTGGTTCACCACATGCTCGTCGAGCAGGGAGACCACGGTTCCGATAAGCCACTTCCGGAAGTATTCCGTGAAGGTCGCCTGATCTCCCCGTACATGTACGGTGGTTGCCAGTTCGCCGATGTAGTCGGTCACACCGTCCCAAGGGTGCAGGCTCTTGAAATATTCGGTGAAGGGGTTATACAGGGGCACATATTCCGAAGCCAGTATGTTGCGGATATCGTTGATGCGAACCGGTTTCACCTCTTTGCACATGCGGCTCCACAGGGAGTTGACGAAGCGGTCGTCCATTTCGGCATATTCGCTTGTATGGTGACTGCCGGGCTTTGCCGCTTCACATTTTCCGGTGATGACGTTGTGCCTGAACAAAGCCTGTGTTCCGAGGAAAGTCTCGATTTCTTCCACGCTGGCAAAGTTTTCATTGCCTGAGGTTGTTTTGGGGCTGTTGCATAGTGGTCGCGTACCGTGCTCACCGGTGTTCTGGTAGCACGAACTGAAGATGCCTGCGATGTCTCCGTCATAATCGGCAAATCGGGTGAGTGCCCATTCAGTGGCAATCTTTTGGGCTATGCCGTAGGAGTTGAGCAGATAGCCCATGCGCATGATATACTCATTGTGGTGATGCTCTTCGTAGCATATCCCCTCGGCCTCCAGTTCCTGAATGGATGCTTTTACGGCTTTTTCCAGATGTTTGTTCCGGCCGGACTTTCCGGCGGAAATGGCGTTCTCCTTCTTGCTGTTCTTCAGTTCGATGTGGAAAGGCTGTGCTTCGGGATTGAAGAATACATCGGGATCGTGGGCCAGGCCGCTCAGCCGGGTGACATTTTTGCATTTCATGTCACATTCGCAGTCCAGCAGCCGGGCGTAGTGATTGTTGGTTTGCTCAAAAGCCCTGGGATAAAGCTTCAGATTCTTTTCATGATCCTCCGTTATGCAGTCTGTCAGGAAAAGAATGCGGATACCGGTGCCACTGATGGTGGTGTAGGCGAGGAGCGTGTGCGTATCTTTCCGGATGCGTTTCAACAGTTCTTGCAGCCGGTCGTCGGGAACATGGTCAATGTCTGCTAACCCAAGCCGGGTCCATCCGCAGATGTTTTCCTTTCGTTTGCCGCCCTCGAAGCGGACGGCTACGGCAAAACATGGACAGGACGATTTTTCTTGTGCGGCCGCCGCCTTTTGTTTTTGTGCAGTGTAATAGCGGTGCTTTTCGGTGCGGTCGCGTACCAGTGCGTCATTTTTGATGAGATTGACAACTTCCTGCAGAGTATTTTCTGTCGGTTGCATGTCCGAATAGCCTTTGAACAGGCTGATTTTGATTTCTGTCATAATTTGTTTTTTTTTAATAACGGCCGCGAAGTTCGTGTTAAAAAGCGGATATAGATCAAAATGCATTTTCCATATATGGGAACGAATGCTAATGATTTTAACAATTATAACATTTTTATACACAGTTGTATGTTAGGATACGGCCATTAATTAATTATTCAAACAACTAAAAATGACTCAGAGAAGAAGTTCTGTTCCCAATCTGGAATTGGGTGATTTTCTGGCGACACTCCAGAAAACGGTTTTTGTCGGCAACAAGCATTTATCCATTTCGGATATTTGTCATTCGGCTTCTATGAGCTCCAAAACTTACATGAAAGTAAAAAGGGCGAAAGTATAAACTTGCATCAATATTACGATGTCTTCCGCATCTATCTGGAGGTCCTGAAGGACAGGCCAGAAGAGTGTGCCGCTGTTTTTGCGGAACTGTACAGGTGTTTGGAGGCCGACCATCAGCGTTTGATGGAGTAGACTCCGTAATGGGTATGTGGACACCTTTGACACCTGGCTTTCTGACTTTCCGGATAGGGGATGTAGGTAATAGGTATACAGGGTATTTGTATATGAATGTTAATTTCTCGTATACGTGTAAAAGTTGTAAAGATGGGTGGCGGAGGTGTCATAATGTTCTTATTGGGTACTTACGGAATTTTGTTTTATGATCGATACATCATCTAATAACAAAAGAATAGCAAAAAATACATTATTCCTTTACTTTCGCATGATTATTATCATGGTCGTGTCACTTTTTACCAGTCGTGTGGTACTTGATGCATTAGGTGAAGCAAACTATGGTATTTATAATGTGGTAGGTGGATTAGTCTTTATGTTTTCTGTTTTATCTGGTTCTTTGTCTGGAGCTATATCCCGTTTTATTACCTATGAATTAGGTACAAAAAATATAGAAAGACTCAAAACTATATTCAGTACATCGGTCAATATACAGATAATAATGTCATTAGTTGTATTAGTGGCATGTGAGATAATAGGTGTATGGTTTTTGAATGAGAAAATGAATATTCCTATCGATCGAATGCCGGCAGCTAATTTTGTCCTCCAATGTTCTATAGCTACTTTTGTGGTGAACTTCATTAACATTCCCTATAATGCTACGATTATAGCTCATGAGAGAATGACAGTTTTTGCGTATATTAGTATATTGGAAGTTGCATTGAAGCTGTTAGTTGCTTATCTTATTTATATGTCAGATTCCGATAAATTGATGGTTTATGCCATTCTTGTATTTTTAGTATCACTTTTATTATTTGCAATTTACAGTACATATTGTAGTCGGCATTTTGAAGAAGCAAAATATCGCTTTATTTTAGATAAATCTCTATTTAAAGAAATGGGTGGTTTTGCCGGATGGAATATGTTCGGAAATACGGCCTATATACTGAATACTCAAGGAGTAAATATGCTTATCAATATTTTCTTTGGTGTAACTACTAATACAGCAAGGGCTATTGCGGTGCAGGTAGATAGTGCGATAAATCAATTTGTAAATAACTTTATGACGGCACTGAATCCGCAAATCACTAAATCTTATGCGAGTAAAGAGTATAATTATTTATTTAAATTAGTATGCAGAGGTACTAAATTTTCATTTTTTATTATGTACTTCTTTATTGTTCCCATTGTATTGGAAGCAGAAACTATTTTAGGAATTTGGTTGAAGGAAGTCCCTAAAGATACTGTCATATTTGTGAGATTAGTAGTGTTCTCTTCCTTGGCTACAGTAATAGGAAATTCACTTTATACGACTATTCAGGCCACGGGGAAGATTCGTAGATATCAAGTGGTGATAACTTCTGTAGGTTGTCTTGTGTTTCCTTTAACGTGGATTGCTTATGAGTTAGGATGCCCTGCCTATATCACCTATATTATCTATACAATATTATATTTTTCTATGAATTTCATTCGGCTTTCTACCTTAAAAAGGTTGATGAATTTTCCTATACGTTATTTTGTGACTTCAGTTTTCGGCAGGATGGGTATTTGTTCTGTACTCTGTTTCATATTACCAGGAATACTTGTATATCTAATGACTCCCTCGTTTATTCGTTTAGTGTTGGTTGGTTTGTTAAGTTCCTGTTGGTCTATAGTTTGTTTTTATTTTATTGGATTTGATAAATATGAACGAGCTTTCTTTATGTCAAAAGTAAAAAACATTATGGTGAATAAACTGCATATAACGATTTAATACTGCTTTATGAAAATATTATTACTGGGAGGTACTGGTGCAATGGGTGAACATTTAGCCCATATATTGGCTCTAAAAGGGTGGGATATAACTGTTACTTCAAGGAAAATACATAAGAGTGAGCCAAATATAATGTATATACAAGGTAATGCACATGAGCTTGATTTTGTTGAATCGTTGTTTAGTTTATGCTTTGATGTGATTGTAGACTTTATGGTTTATAATACAGAGGAGTTTAAGCTACGCTATATCAAGATGCTTGATGCTTGCAAACAATATATTTATTTAAGTTCTTCACGTATATATGCAGATTCTCCATTGATTTCTGAGGATTCTCCTCGTTTATTGGAGAATTGTACAATTACAGAATACTTGAAAACAGATGAATATGCTTTGGCTAAGGCCCGTCAGGAAAATCTTTTGTATCTGTCTGGACGGAACAATTATACAATTATTCGTCCTTATATCACGTTCAGCGAAATGCGTCTTCAATTGGGTGTAATGGAAAAAGAAGCCTGGTTGTGGAGAGCTTTGCATGGTCGTACTATTGTCTTTTCAAAAGATATTGTTGATAAATATACTACACTAACTTATGGATTGAATGTGTCAGAAGGTATTGCCGCTATTATTGGAAAAAAGGAGGCGTTGGGTGAGAGCTTTCATATTACTGCATCCGAGTCGTATAAGTGGAGTGAGTTACTGAATACCTATTTGTCTGTGTTAGAAGAAACGATGGGATATTGTCCAAAAGTGTATTATACTGATAAATGTATTAATCTGCATGACAAAGTATCGCAATGGCAAGTACGAGTAGATCGTTATTATAATCGCTGTTTTGATAATAATAAAATTGCGGCTTTTATTGATGTGAGCAAGTTTTTGCCAACTAAGGATGGACTCGCATTTTGTTTGCGTGAATTTATCAAGCATCCTGAATTTATTAGTATTGTTGTACGTCGTGAAGCATTAAAAGATAGATTGACTGGTGAATTAGCCTATCCTTCAGATTTTCCTCATTTAAAGACATGGGTAAAATATATAATTTTCCGATTCATTTATCCTATTAAGAAATTATATTAATATGGAAGCAAAGTATTACACCGTAGAGCGTGGACAGCAAATTTTAATATCTTTACTAAAGCAGCATGGTATTCGTAAGGTGATAGCTTCTCCGGGTACAACAAATATTACATTTGTAGCCAGTGTGATGAATGATCCTTTTTTTCAGGTTTTTTCATCTGTTGATGAACGTTCCGCCGCCTATCTTGCTGTAGGTATGGCAGAAGAGACAGGAGAGGTTATAGTATTGTCCTGTACAGGTGCTACAGCCTCACGTAATTATATTTCTGGTCTGACAGAAGCATATTATCGTAAACTGCCTATACTTGCGGTTACCTCTACTCAGAATGAGAATCGTATCGGGCATATGATACCACAGATGATGGATCGTTCGCAACAACAGAGGGATATTTGTGTACATAGTGAACACGTAGCTGTGCCTCGTGACGAAAATGACATTTGGGATGCGACTATCCGGTTGAATAGAGCTGTACTCGCTCTTAGGCATCGTGGTGGCGGTCCTGTCCACATAAATCTTTCAACTAACTATAATCCGGACTTTTCAGTAAAAGAGTTACCAGTAGCTCGCTGTATTCATCGTTATATGCCGTATGATGAGTTGCCTGTTTTGCCTGAAGGGCGTATTGCTATCGTAGTTGGCAACCATTTACCTTGGTCTGTAGCTCTTACGAATGCAGTGAATCGTTTTTGTGCTGCTTATGGAGCTGTTGTGTTTTGTGAGCATGCTAGCAATTATGTAGGTAAGTATCGTGTTTACAATTCGATTGTTAATCAGCAAGAAGCATTTAAAAAAGATTCTTATAGAAATGATGTGCTGATACATATTGGTGAGGTGACAGGTTATGGAAATGAGGCTGTAGGAAATACAAAGGAAGTGTGGAGAGTAAATGAAGATGGTGAACTTCGTGATTTGTACCGTAAGCTCTGTAATGTCTTTGAAATGCCCGAAGAATTGTTCTTCAGCCATTATGCCGAAGTGGCTGGCAATCGTAGTTTGCAGCAAAAGGAGGGAGAAATGTGGCTTATGTCGTGTCATTCGGATTATGAAAAGCTTCATTCAGCCATAGGTGAGCTTCCTTTCTCTAATTTATGGATTGCTCGGCAAACTGTTCACCGTTTGCCGGAAGGTTGTTATTTCCATTTAAGTATATTAAACTCTTTACGTGCGTGGGGAATGTTTGAATTACCGGAATCGGTGCAAAGTCGCAGTTTTGTAAATACAGGAGGATTTGGTATTGATGGCTGTATGTCCTCTATGATTGGTGGTGCGATAGCATATCAGAATAAACTTCATTACCTCGTTATTGGGGACTTGGCTTTTTTTTATGACTTAAATGTAGTTGGCAATCGTCATATAAGTAACAACATTCGTATTTTGCTGGTTAATAATGGCAAAGGTACTGAATTCCGTAATTACAATCACCTTGCTGCCCGATTTGGAGATGAAGCGGATCGTTTTATGGCTGCTGCTGGTCATTATGGTAATAAATCTCATGTATTAATTCGCCATTATGCCGAAGATCTGGGTTATGAATATTTGCAAGCATCCACTAAAGAAGAATATTTAGATAACATAGATAGGTTTCTAATCCCATCAATTACAGATAAACCAATATTATTTGAGGTTTTTACTAATAGTGAAGACGAAAGTAATGCTCTTAGATTGATGAATACATTGATTGATAATTTAAATTCTTCACTCAAGCAGGCTATTAAAAAAGTTGTTCCAAAATCTGTAATATCGATTGTTAGGAAATATTGTTAAGATATAGGGCGTTATGATGTGGAAAGAGAACTTTAGTTTTTTCTGCATTGACATTAGTCTAAATTCTAGTAAAATAAAGGTTAATAAATGAAAATAGGCATATTAACTCTCCCGCTCCATGTAAATTATGGTGGTATTCTTCAAGCTTATGCTTTACAAACTGTATTGGAAAGAATGGGGCATCAAGTATGGATTATTGAAGAAAAACTTAATAGACATCCCTGTTATCAAATGCCTTTGGTCTATGCTTACCGTTTGTTTAAAAAGGTAATTAAAAGAGAAAAAATCGATGTGTTTTATGAATTGCATAAAAAGCAAATTCGTAAAATTGCTTGGCAGCATATACGACCTTTTACAAAAAAGTATATCAATTCGTTTTTTGTGCGTGATTTAAAGAAATTGCAGGCTACTGATTTTGATGCTATTATTGTTGGCAGTGACCAAATTTGGCGTCCTTTATACTATCCGGAAATTGCACATGCTTTCTTGGATTTTGCTGTTGGATGGAATATAAAAAAGATATCGTATGCTGCATCTTTTGGGACGGATGATTGGGAATATACTATTAGCCAAACGCAGATTTGTGCTGCTTTACTGAAACATTTTGATACTGTTACAGTTCGTGAAGATTCTGGTGTGGAATTTTGTTCTCAATTTCTGGGAATTAATGCTTGTCAAGTGTTGGATCCTACGATGTTACTAGAATTGGAGGATTACGTTACTTTCTTTAATGATATTAAGATCCTTAAAAGTCCAGGAAATTTGTTGTGTCATATTTTAGATAACACAGATGAGAAACAGCAGCTAGTGGATAAAATAGCATTCCAGCATTCTCTACAACCTTTTGCAGTAAATTCAAAAGCAGAATGGGCAGAAAATTTGTCTGAAGAATGTATACAACCACCGGTAGAACAGTTTATTCGAGGCTTTTATGATGCGGAATTTGTTGTGACAGATTCTTTTCATGCATGCGTATTCTCTATTCTTTTCAATAGACCGTTCGTTGTTTATGTTAATAAGGAGAGGGGACAGGCGAGATTTCTTTCCCTTTTAAAATTGTTTGGTTTGGAAAAGCAATTGATTTATTCTTTAGATGAATATTATGACAGTATTATGGATAATATTGATTGGGGTAATGTGAATGCTATACTCCATCGACAGAAAGAATATTCTATGAACTTGTTAATTAAAGCATTGTATGTATAATCCAAAGATATCCGTTATAGTTCCTGTGTATAAGGCAGAAGGATTCTTATCTCGATGTGTTGAAAGTATTCTAGGACAATCTTATCATAATATAGAGTTGCTTTTGATTGATGATGGAAGTCCGGATAATTCAGGCATAATATGTGATGATTATGCTTCTATTGATAATAGGGTTAGGGTGTTTCATAAAAAAAACGGTGGAGTAAGTTCCGCTCGTAACTGTGGACTTGATAATGCGAGTGGGGATTTAATTTTCTTCTGTGATAGTGACGATTGGATAGATGAAGATACTTTTGAAGTATGTATTCATAGTAAGGCGAATGATATTGTACAGATACCGAGGGATGGAGGAAGTAATTTGAAATATTATGAAGAGGATATTTACTGCACAAAGAAACGGCATCTCATTCATTTTATTTGTGATAATTTTACGTATGAAATTTGGGGCAAATTATATAAAAAAGAGGTGATTGGTGATGTCAGGTTTCCTTTAGAAATTTCTGTTGGTGAGGATGTTATATTTTTGTTGGCTGTATATTGCAATGTGAGTAGTTATTATATTTCTTCGTCAGTGGGGATGTATCACTATAACGATGCGAATTCTGATTCTATAATGACTACTCTTCTGCAAAAAGAAAAAAATGACGAACTAATGATAAAAAAATTGCTTGTTCTGAAACAAGTGCATTGGACGCTGACTTATTTTTTTATATCTACTTATTATTGGAGGTTATGTTTAAAAAGAGATGATTTACTTATAAACTTTTGGAAATCGTTTCCGTTGTTTGGTATTTCATATCATTCCTTATCATTAAAAAGTATGATAAAAATATTATTGTTGTGTATCTGTGGAGGATATAAATCTGTAGTGAAATGAAAAAACAAGTATTGGTTTCTATTATAATTCCGGTTTATAAAGTTGAAAATTGGATAGAGGGTTGTTTGTTATCTGTTTGTAATCAGACTTATGAAAATATAGAATGTATCATTGTGAATGATGCGACTCCTGATAAATCAATGGATATTGTTGAATCTATTTTAAAGAATTATACAGGCTCAATTAGATTTAAGATAATTACTCACGAATTAAATAGAGGATTGTCGGCAGCACGTAATAGTGGAGTGAAAGCTGCTACAGGAGATTATTTGTTTTTTTTGGACAGCGATGATAAATTATATTCTGCTGATGTTGTGAGTATTTTCGAAGTATATCTTCAAAAATATGGGAATGTTGATTTTTTGGTTGGTGGTTTTGATCTAATAGGCAATACTACTTCCTTTAAAGTTCCTACATTGCAAGAAAAAGTATATAACTCAAAAGAAGATATACTGATTAGTTATTTAGATTGCCAGTGGTATGTAATGGCATGTGGAAAAATGATAAGCCGTTCTTTTTTTATTGAAAAGAACATGTGGTTTGGGGAAGGACTTTTACATGAAGATGAACTTTTTTCTTTTCGCCTAGCAGTATTTGCTTCTACAATGGTAATAATATCGGAAAAAGTATATAGCTATTATATTAATGAATGTTCAATTACAGGAAATAAGAAATATCGAAATTATCTGGATTATTTATCTGTTATTTTACAGAATTATAATCTAATAAAAGAGAATAAAATTATTTTAAATAACAGACGTGTCGTTAATAATTATTTTATTTCTGTTTTATATGGATTTGTATACCATGTTGTTAAAAATAAGAAATTGAACGCTCAAGAACAAAAAAAGTTGATAATAAAATGTAAAGTATTAGCTAAAAAAATGGACTTGGATATTCCTCGTGGGATAAAATCATATATTGAATATGTATTACTTAATAGTCCTTATTACATGCTAACTATTTTCTTGAAAATTCATGTTTCAATAGGATGCTAAATGTTTTTTGAAATCTAGAAAATGGATATATCTGTAATAATACCTGTCTATAATGTGGGAAAATTTATAGACTGTGCCTTGCTGTCAATGTTTTCTCAAACTAAAACGGAGAATGTTGAATATATAGTCGTAAATGATTGTTCTACTGATGATTCAAGACTGAAGATTGAAAAGCTGGTCGTACAATACGCTCATTTAAATATTAAGTTAATAAATAATGAAAAAAATTTAGGGGTTGCAGCAGTTAGACAAATAGGTTTAATGAATTCTACTGGTGACTATATTACACATTTTGATAGTGATGACTGGGTTGAACCTGATATGCTGGAGGATATGTATAATGAAATAAAAAGAAGTGGGGCAGATATTGTTGTATGTGATTATTATGTGAATTATGAGAAAAAAGAATTGTATATAAAGCAACCAGCCAATTCGAATAGTTTAGATTGTGTGAAAATGCTATTAAAAGGGGAATTGCACGGCTCATTATGCAATAAACTTGTAAGTCGAAAACTATACGAAGAACATCAATTGAATTTTCTGGATGGTGTAAATTACATGGAAGATTTTACTGTCC
>USSR01000179.1 GCA_900557355.1 uncultured Bacteroides sp. | reverse complement strand
CTTTCGTAAACTTAACAGCATTCCCAATCAGATTCGAAATCACCTGGAATACCCGATTCTTGTCCGTTTCAATCATCAGACTCTCGTCCGAAGACTCATAGACAAGGCTTACTCCCTGCGGAGTACGGAATATATGAGCATCGTGCACTTCCCGGCAGAGATTATGGAGACTAGCCGGTCCGAAGGAAAACTCGATGGTTCCCGATTCAATCTTCGAGAGGTCGAGAATCTCGTTAATAAGTTGCAGGAGACGTTCGTTGTTCGCGTTTACGATGTTATAATACGTCTTCCGTTCTTCCGCATCGTCGCTTTCGGCAATGAGATGCGAGAAACCTACGATAGCATTCAGCGGCGTACGTATTTCATGACTCATATTGGCGAGGAAGGCCGACTTCAGGCTATCAGACATTTCCGCTTTCTCTTTCGACGATTGAAGTTCCCGTTTTATTATTTCCAGTTCCGTGATGTCCCATTCGATGCTGACGATGATAGGCGAAGATAATTCGTCACCGTCCACTCGGATTTTCCGTTTGTCGAGGATAATCATGTTTCCGTTTCTGTCCTTTCCTTCAGCAGTCCAGTGCAGACCTTTTCCGGTGGTAGCCACCTGGATATCTTCTTGTCTCTTCTTTTCGGCTACGATAGGCGGGTAGAAATCGAAGTCATTCTTGCCGACAGGGTCGTTCTTATAAAGATCGCGGTTGTAGGCCTCCCGATTCCGGTAAATGTATCGGAAGTCGTTGTTGATTTCCTTTACTACAATCCCGGCAGGGAGATTGTTGATGGTTGTATCCATGATTTGGTTGAGCCGTTTGATTTGGGCTTCGTACCGAATCCTCTCGGAAATATCATGGGCGAACGACCAGTAACTTTCTTCTCCGGAATCATTGGTCACGTTGTACATCGTACCTTCATAAGCCAATATTCCTTTATTGATTTTAGATGGGTGATGGGCCACAAAGTTACTGCTGCCACCGTGTATGACATCTTTGCAACGTTCGTTCCAAGCCTCTTGTGTAGGCATATCTGCGGCGACATTGTAAATCTTTAATTGACTGATGTCTTCGTTTTCTGAAATACCATGATTGTACAGGAAACGACGGTTGGCAAAGATAATCGTGCCATCGGGCTTGGCGGCAAAGATACTTTCTTTGGCGTTGTTGATGGCATGAGTCAGTGTATTGATGTCATTTCTACGATGCTGTATGTCCGTGATGTTCTGGATATAGCCTTCGATATTGAAACTACCGTCGGAGCGTTGTTCACGCAGATAAGTCTGGATACGCATATAGAAGATTTCTCCGTTCAGGCGGACACGGTAGCTGATGCTTTCCATGTTGAGTTCTTTTTCGTTCACCCGACACCATTCCATAAAACTCTGACGGTCTTCTTCTACAATCAGTTCCACATATTTCTCAATGGCAAGGTTTTGCACATTTTCCTCGCACAAAACACCGGTATATCCAAGATAATGAAAAATATTCTGTTTCGTATTGTACGTCCATTGTCCTATCTGGGCTACCTTTTGGATAGCCCGCAGGGTGAGATTTGCCTGTTCCAACTGTCTTTTTACGTTGCTTCTTTGCGTGATGTCGCGATATTGGCAAAGCACCATACCGTCATAAGGGAACATGAGGCATTTGAAGTAAAAAGTTTCGCCTTTCAGCACCAACTTGAAGTTCTTGCTGATGCTTCTTTGTTCTTCGAGTACAATCTGGAAGATGGGCATCACCCTCTCTCTCGTATATTCTGGTAAAAGCTCAAATATATTTTTTCCTAAAAGTATATCCTCTTGCAGAAACCATAGATCACAATGAGGCTCAATGTCTACGCAGACTCCGTGCCTGTCAACCAATAGCATTGTATCTGCCGTCAGTTTCAATATTCTTTGTGCGTTATTCGCATCATGTAATATTCTGTTCATGTCTGTTTTTTATTAGATGATAGAGACTAATGTCTTATAGTAAGGATAACAAAAGATAATAGCATTTGTTTTACTTTTCAGCGCGTTTCGCCTTTTCCCAGGCTCCGCTTCCTTTTTTCTTTTTCAGATAACGGATGCCTTTCAGCACATTGACATTCATAAATAAGAAATAGTAGGGGATAAAAAGCAACTTGTTTTTTATCTGTTTGGTGGATAGATAATATCCCCAATATCCCAATCCGTAAAAAAGAACCTGCATGGCAAGCAGCACTCCGTAGAATATCGCGGAACCGCCCAACAGCAGAATTGCAATATTCAGCGGGAAGAGAGCAAACAACAGGAACGGAGTAATAGACCATCGCAATACCCGGTGAGATGTATATTGAAAGCTAAGTATCCCGTAGCGGAAAGGATTCAGTAACGGACGAAGTCGCCAGATGGACTGCAATCCTCCGGCAGCGATGCGCACTTTCCGCTTTTCTTCTTCGCGCATATCTGCCGAACCGCTTTCGATGGCGTAAGCATTGGTGCAATAAGCAATGGTATAACCTTTCATGGTGATCCGGAGCGAAAGAATAAAATCATCGAGCAACGTATCCGGTTCCATTGCTTCGAATAGTTCACGACGCACGGCAAATAGTTCGCCTGCTGCTCCTACAGCAGAGTAGAGGCGGGCGTCAAGTGCTTTCAGTGTTGATTCGTATTTCCAGTAAATACCTTCCCCACCGGCAGCGGCTCCGTCTTTGGTCTGTACGGCGATCGGTTTTTCGCCGGCCACGCAGCCCACTTTCGGGTCTTGGAAAGCAAGTACGATTTCCCGTATTGCCTCCCGGTTTACCATGGTGTTGGCATCCGTAAAGACGACGAGCGGAGTGTCCACCAGCGTCATTCCACGTGTCATTGCGGCTGTCTTACCCTGTCGTAGGGGTTGGAAGTGTACGGTCGCTTTTCCCTGCCAACGGGTTTGCAGTCGTTCGTTTGTACTGTCGTCGCTTCCGTCTGTCACCCATACGATATGCAGTTTGTCCGCAGGGTAGTCCAGTTCAAGACTGTTCTCCATCTTTTCGTCTACAACATCTTCTTCGTTGAATGCTGTAATGAAGAGAGTCACTTCCGGCAAACCAGCGTCCGATGCCGGCAACGAACGCTTCACAGGTTTCACGAAAAGTTCTTTCAACTTGACGAGAACGTAAAGCACAATTCCGTAGCCCAGATAGGTGTAGAACACAATGAATAGGGCAAGCCAGAAAATAATTTCAAGGCAGAGGGTAATGGTTTCGTTCATGGTTAATATATATTTATTACTTTTTCTGTGTCTGATTTTTATAAACCGTTCACTTGATTCGCTTTTTTAATTCCTCCTTTTTATCCGAGTCTTTTAGCATATTTACAAAATAGAGGGCATCCGCTTTAACAGAAGCATCTGCTGTATTTGCTTCATACCGTTTCACGAAGTTTTCGGCATGTTCTGTCAGATACTTCCTGCAATCGATATTGAGCATAATCCCATTTTCATAGTTACTATAAGACAGTCCTGTAACACTGCTTCCGGCCTCAAGGGAGGTAATATCTTCTTTCTTTATACCAGATAGGTTGACTGTGAGAGAAGGATAATAAAAGTCTTCCTCACTGGGCAGATGAACGGTCAGTTTCAGTTTATGTTCATCTATCTTTGTCACTGCTGCTGTGCCGTGTGTACGATAGAAATTGTATTCATAATATTCTTCCTGGTTGGGTATCCACACGTTGTCCGCTCCCTTTTTTCCATAGTTATTGTTAATCCAGAGCAACAGATCCGCCCAAGAAGCATCTGTGCCATGAACACCGACATTGATAGCCATTCGTTCTTCCGGTGATAATTGTAGCTGTTTGTCGATTTCTTTTTTCAGATCCTCAATGGAATAGAACCCTCTGTTTAGTACCACCTTTTTTAAATCGTTTTCCGTTTTTGCCGGACATAGTGTTTCACCGTCGTTGGAAGTCATGGTCTGTATAGAAGAATGGACTTGTCCAGCGGTGATATATTCAGCAATTCCGCTTGGTTTAGCCAGCATTTTACATCCTCTGCCAGACAATTTCTCTTTGATGATATTCAAGGCAATGTCGTAATGTTTAAGTAGGTTATCGACAGTGATTTCTTCATTATCTATATTCACATCATGTATGGAGATGCCTGTTCCATAGTTCAGCATCTCTTTGACATCTCCCCATGTCAGCCCTGATTTCATGAAGAAGCGATAATATTCTTGCGTCTGTCCTTTGTAGATTTGTGTTTTGGCGTCCATCCATTCCCATTCCGGTGAGAGGGTGGTGGTAAATGAGAACCTGACTTCGTTTCCGGCTCCGTCCGTACTTCCCAATGTTTCACCAAGATAATAAATATCGGGTGGAAGGTCATCATATTGCAGGTGGCCGAGTTGATAATAATAACCGCTAGTCAAAGGTTTGCCATTGATGGCAGCCCACGTCCATGAGAAGGCGGCTTGTTTGCAGTCGTCTTGGGTAAGCATTAGGAGCCACGACTTATTGTATTTTAGTGCGGGAATAACCGTTTTTATGGTATTTTCTTCGGGCAAAGTGTTGCGGGTGTTGATTGTAATTTCCGCAGTATAGTTTTGGCTTTCATCCCCGAAAGGGTAGAAGAAGTCTGTGTCTACGATGATGTCTTTCCTTTGGGGAGAATTGTTGTTTCCTGAATTATCTTCTTTTTCATCGTCTTTGTCTCCTTGATATAAATTGATTTTTTTGATACAGGATACGTTAATAAGGCAGATTGCTAATAGCATGATGACTGTTTTTGTTTTTCCTAAAAACAATAAGCTGCTGAAGCGTGTCATTTCCAACAGTCTGATTATTCCCACGCAGAGAAGAATCAATAGAATGGAGATAGCTGGCGTTATAATAAAGTTGAACATGAAGAACCCGGTGTCCAACAGGTTGAACCGACTCAATACGTTGCCTTCAATCAAGATATGTATGGTATAGATGCCAAGTGTATATGTGCCCACTTTTTCGATTGCACGGAAATGCGGACGATAGATACGTTGCAGTAGCAAGAAGATAAACAGGCTTCCTGCGAAACCGATCAAATAGCGATAACAGATGATCGGCAATTTTTCCCATGGCGGATAACAAACGAACTTTCCTCCCAGATAATCGTACATACTCATTCCGGTGATGTAGATATAATCTTCTTTCTGATAGAAAGGGAGGAGTACAGCGAAAACGAGGAGTGAAGCGACCAGTAGTTTTCCCCGGTGTTTCATGATTACATCGATATATTTGTGCATAAAATACCCCATCCAAAAGAATGGATACATAAACTTGTCGAGGTGCAGACGTCCGTTGTCCGGCAATGCGAGGAAACACAGAAGCGAGATGACGAAAGCGGCTGTATCTTTTTTGAATATTTTCATGCTGACGATGGCAAGTGTGAAACAGATGAAAACGGAGCGTAAGAACCAGAAACGGGTGAATGTCTCTATAAAAAGAGATTTCAACGTTCCGGTTGGAGACGGGATCATTCCTTCATAGAGCATATATCCGATGTTGATTGCGACCAACACTAATGACCAGCCGAAACAAGGAATTATTAACTGTTTGAATCTTCGGGTTACATTCGGTATGAGTGGCTTTCCGATGGATTTACTGAAAAAGAAACCGCTGACCAACATGAATATGGGCATGTGGAAAGAACAGATAAATTCATGTACCGGATTGGTCCAGAAGTCGTTGCCGTCTCCCATATTTTGGATAACATGTCCCCAGACTACAATAAAAATGCAGATACCTTTGATGAAGTCAATATATTCTATTCGTTTTCCCATACTTGTTTATTTGTTCTTTATCAGATTGCTGTCTTCGTCTTTATATTCTTTCTTTTTAGTAAATATTCCCCCCAGTCCTTTCAGACCTTTGGCAACGCGCACTTTAAAGCTGTTGAACAGGCTTCCGTCAGCTCCCACCGTTCCATATCCTGTTACGGCGCGTGCTTTGCGGTTGCGGATAAAGGCTATTTTGCCGAATTGCTTGAGTTGCAGAGCAAGATAACCGTCTTCACCTCGGATGATATCGGTGCGTATGCCGGTTTTCCGTGCATACTCTGTGCGATAGGCAAGAACCAATCCACGCACACTAAGTTCGGGACGTTTGAATGATTGCATCCACAAGTGCAAATCGCGGGCAGCTTCGTAGATTTTCAGTCCCCATCGCGAGTGTTTCTCATCCGGAATGTAGCTCCATAAAGAGCAGACGGCCACAATGCCCGGGCGTTCGAGGGTGTTTACCATCATTTCTACGTATTTCGGAGGGTACATAGTGTCGGAGTCAATATTGATATGATATTTACCTCGGGCATGGTTCAGTCCGCAAAGGCGGGCGAATCCGCAACTATGTTGGGTTTCTGTATAATAAGGTACACCGCATTGCCGGAATATCTCCGCCGTGCTGTCTTTCGATTCGTTGTCTACCCCGATAATTTCTACAGGATATTTGCATTCCATCTCGCTCAAAGACCACAGGCAGGCAAGCAGATGTTTCTCTTCGTTGTAGCCGATAATTGAAACGGTGACAAGCGGTTCATCACTTTGCAGCTTTGCAATATTCTGCCGCACTTCTTCAATGGCAGATGCGGGTGCTTCTGCAAACGGTTTTTCATAAACTTGTAAATACTTACTATACCAAATCATCTTTATAAAGGATTAAATTAAGTATTAAGTATCAAGTATTAGCCATGTGGGATAAATGTACTAGCAGCCACGCTTAATACTTGATACTTAATACTTAATACTTAAATTTGTTTCAAATAATTTTTTCCATTCTCGGGCAATATGTTCAATTTTAAAACGCTCTACGTCGGTGCGGGCTTGTATTCCCATCTTCCGGCGGACGTCTTCATGTTCTATCAGGTAGCAGATTTTGTCTGCCAGTCCTTCTATATCTCCATTTTCCACAAGCAGACCGTCTTTGCCATCGGTGATGATGTCTTTCGGGCCGCAGGGACACGTGAACGATACGGGTGGTACTCCACACGCCATTGCTTCGATGATCACCATGCCGAATCCTTCGAAACGTGAGGACAGAACAAAGATGGAACTTTCACAATATTTCTCAACAATATTCTGCACGTTATGTTCCAGGATACAGTTGGAGGTGATTCCGAGTTCGTCAATCTGCCGCTGGAGTTGCTCTCTCATGCCATCGCCGTAGATTCGTAATACCCAGTCCGGATGTTTCTTGCTGACGATGCTCCATGCGGGGATAAGTCGGTCAAATCCTTTCTGCGGCACATATCTGCCTACTGCGATTACTTGTTTCCGTAATCCGTCGGACTGACGTTCGGGGAAGAAAGGAAGCGGATTATAGATTACTTTTACATTATCGAGTTCCGTCCATTCAGCGGCATCTTCGTGGCTAAGCACAATGAAATTCCGCAGTTGTTTCAATTGGCGGATGAGTTGGTGCCGCCAGTATTTCTTACCTAATTTTTTGAGGAATCCCGGTAGACGGTTGTTGTTGAAATCCCGATAGTTGGATTTGTTAAAATGTATCTCTCCCAACTTGACACTGCCGTCTTTCATTTGGTTGATGAAGTTGATGTCGCGGCGGAGAAGGGAGATTGTGATGTCCGGACGGATTTTACATAGACATTCGTTCAGCCTTTTCTTGAATAGCCGTTGCTTGGTGCTGTATTCAAGAATCCGTGCGAATAACGGGCGTCCGTATAATGCGTCGTAGTTGATGTCGAGTTGGTGTATGGTGATTGATGGGTGCAGTTTATAATATGGCTCCTTGTCTTTTCCGTCGGTAAGGATGATATGTATCTCGTAGCCGAAGTGCTCCGTAAAATAGTTCGCCTTTAGTGTGAGAACCCGCTCCATACCGCTGGGGTAATAGAGAGAGGGGATACAGTAGGCTATTTTTATCTTTTTATCCATCAGATATTGTTTGTTTTTTCAGATATATCTATGTGAAATCAGATTTCGGTTTCATGAATGACTTTTCTCATTTGTGCTGTCCATGACAGTGCTCTGACCGTTTCGCGTATCTCCGGTGGAGACATTTGTTGAGAGCGTTGGAAGTTTATCAGTCCGCAAATGTCGATGGGCGATTCATCCGGTGGCACTTTCCATACATAAGGCATCCGGTCGAAATCTTCGTCCGTTTCCGAGTAGGTGAACGAAAGCCCTCGTGCGGCATATTCACGGTTTTTTAGTGTTTTGATGTAGGTGATTCCGCTCCGGTGACGTCCCAGGCTGCCTATGGCAAAATCTGCTTTTTCAAATTGTTCGTACAGTTTGTCACTGTGTAGGGGGCCGTGCAGGATGACGTACGGTTCCAGATGGTTGTCGCGGATGGCAGGCAGTATTTCTTCCTGTTCGCGTATGCCGGACAGGGGACCTACGATGTGGAAATAAACTTTGTATTCCGGATTTGTACGGTAGTATTCGGCTAGTCCGTGTATCAACCGGTCGAATCCGTGCCAGTAGTGCACTTCGGCCACTCCAATCAGATGAAGTTCGCGTGAGGTGTCGTTCATCGTTCGTTTGATAGGGATTGCTTCGAAGTCTATTCCGTTGGAGATCCGTATCGTTTTTCCTCCAAAAATATGTTCGGCGTTGGAGAAGGTGACGATACCGTCCAGCTCTTTGGCTAGCCGGTGGCGGAAACAGCGGTCGATGGCGAGATTGAATTTCATCGACCATGCCACATATTCCTGATCGTAAGGATAGGTAGGTATTTCCATTACCACTTTCGCTCCCATCCGTTTCAATTTTCTGACTAGTTGCAGGGTGAACGGGCTTGCGTTGTGAAAGGAACGCATATATATAAATTCTATTTTCTCGCGGCGTACATATTCAGTGATGGGGGAGTAGTAGACACGTTTCCATATCTTTGCAGTGAATCCGGTTCCGAAATCGGCAATGACTTCGTCGTCTATTATCCATCGGCGCTCACCGTTGGGAGTGGTTTGATAGTAACAGGTACGCACGTCCAATCCGCACTCTTTGAGGGCTTTTACCTGATAATGTATTTTTTTACTTATTCCATTCGCTTTATCAAAGCCGTGGAACATAAGAAATAAGGCTTTCATTCTTTGTTGTTGTCTCAAATCTATAATTGCTTATTTTGTTTTTTTATATACTTGCCAGCTATTTTTTTCACTTTTCCTATGATGTCATATTCATGTGTAGCCTGTATATATCCTCCAAAGATAATAAAACTAATGATACTTTTGGTAATAATTGTCACGAAAATGTTCATTCCTTCCGTTGTATACTGCACAGGCAGGAGGCACGCTGTCATTAACCCGCTGACTGCCAGCGGGGAAAGGAGTTGACGGACGAACGTCCATACCTTTCTCCGGAACGTTACGTGATACATCTGCCAGTAGCATTGCACGAAGTTGACGGTAAATGTCAATACGATACAGGTTGCCACTGCGGTGAGCGTGCCGAAATAGAAGATACCAATCAGCATTCCCGCCACGTTGAGGGTGGATGAGAATACGCCGCAGATGAACAGGCTCCGGGTGTCTCCGGCAGCCTGAAAAATGGAGCCGGAAGAGGAGAGTATAATTTGCACGCCTACCGAGAGGGAGAGTATGCGGAATACGGGTACGGAGGGCAGCCATTGGTTGCCGAATATAATCAGTGTCACTTCTTGTGCTGTAAAGAAAAGCAATACGCTCATGGGTAACCCTATGAAAGAGAGTATGCGGACAATGCGTTCATAGGAGGACGCCAGTTTTGCTTTGTCATCTTGGAAATCGCTGAAGATGGGGTGCATCACCGGAGTGATGACTTGTGTGATGTTTTGCAAGGGAAGCATCATGAGCCGGTAAGATTTTTCATAATATCCCAAGTCGGACATGCTCATGTGTTTTCCTATCAGCAGTTTGTCCAGATTACGACTGAAATAGTTGATGACGTTGAACAGGAATTGATAGGCCGAATATGAAAAGATCTTGCGGAGTGCTGTCAATCCCCATGTGAAGCGCAATCGTTGCGGATAGCGCTGGTAGGAAATGACAAATATCAGTATGCTGGAGATGATCGGGGTGATAATCAGTGCGTAGAGTCCTGCTCCGCAGAGGGCTGCCGTAACCGCTCCCGCACCTCCGGCTATCTGGATAGTGAAACTGCGGACAGCGATGTATTTGAATTCTTTGTTGCGATAGAACATGGCTCCGGGCACGATGGTGGCGGAGGCAAAGAAGAGGTTGACGGACAGAAGTTGGCACAGGATGCGCAAGATCTGGCTGTCGTAGTAGTCGGCAATCAGCCATGAGGCGGCGAAGAAAAGCAGGCTGATAGCAATTCCTGTCCATACGGTGAATGAAAAAATATCCGACAGTTCTTCTTTTGTCAGCGCTTTGTGCTGTATGATGGCCGGGGAGATTCCCATATCGGTGAACAGGTTGAAAAATGCGATGATTACGGTGGCGATAGCTACGATTCCGAAGTCGTCCGGGGAAAGCAGGCGTGCCAATATTCCGGCTACTACGAGGGAGATGATGATGCCGCTGTATTTGGCTAGTGCCGTGTAGAATACGCCCGAAAATAGTTGACGTTTGATGTTGTTAGCCATTGATTACATCTTTATAGGTTTGTGCATATTCCTTTCCTATTTTCCGGATGTTCATATTTTCCAATGCGTATGCATAGTTTTTTTCTCCTTGTCCCCATGCGGACAGTTGACGTGCTCTTTCAAGTGCCTCCAGAATGTCGGATCTGTCGTCCGGATGGAACGTCGGATTTCCGGTTGCGGATAGTATTTCTCCGATGTTTCCTGTTGTCGGGCCTACTACTACTTTGTGGAAGAGGAAACCTAGGGGGA
>USSR01000178.1 GCA_900557355.1 uncultured Bacteroides sp. | reverse complement strand
TATGTAATAATTCTGATCGTAGTTATTGTAATCATTTGCATTAGTATCGGCTGGCGGATATGGCAGGCTGCATGGCAGAATCCGGCAGAAGTGATTAAAAGTGAATAAAAAACACATTATACTTGAAAAATATGAAAACACTTAAATACGCTTGGCGTTTCCTTATACGCTCAAAATCATACACTATTATTAATATAATCGGGCTGGCACTTAGTCTGGCATGTACTATCATATTAGTCCGCTACATTCACTTGGAACTCCGGGTAAACACACATTGTACGGATGCTGAAAATGTCTATATTCCACTTCGGGACATAGATGGCAACGTATTCCCAGGCAGTGTAGGACCAGACAGCGGAGCAGACACTGTTTATTTTCAGCCTGAGGCCGTCAAAGAAAGGAGTTACTTCATTACATCCTGCAATGATAATGTGACGATTGATGAAAAGCCTTATGCTGTCCAGCTATTGGCTGCTGATACAGCTTTCTTCCATTTCTTTAATTATCCGCTAAAGGGTAAACGCATGGCAGCACCGGAAGAGGCTCTTGTCACCCGGCAATTCGCTAAACGTGTATTTGGAGAAAAAGACCCGATAGGAAAGACTATGGAGTATTCCGGAGGCAAACATCTCACTATCTGCGGCATATTGGATGAACCGGCATGCAAATCCTCACTGACATTTGACATTGTAGTAAACCTGGATCTTAAAACAAGAAGAGAATGGAGCAGAATGTATGTGGAACTATTACGCTTTATGCCCGGAGTCGATGTGGATGCCATTAATGCTTCCAGTAACGTCTACCGCCAGACGTCACAGGGGTTTAGAATACGGTATAACTTCCTACCTGTCAGCCAACTTTATTGGAACAAAGAATTGGCGGCTTCCGGCGATGATCCCGAGATATGGCATTACAGCAGCCGTTCCCACATCCTGATACTCACAGGAGTATGCTTGTTGTTATTACTGGCAGGCATATTAAACTTTATCAATATCTATTTGGTCTTCATGCTAAGGCGTTCTAAAGAATATGGTGTGAAGAAAGTCTTCGGTGTGCAGGGGCGCACTCTCTTCGTGCAACTATGGACAGAGAATGCATTAATGATATCCATCGCCTTGCTACTGGCATGGTTTTTCATTGAGATATTCTCCGGATATGCCAATCGGTTGCTTGAAAGTGACATTCCCTATACAGCTTTTGACTGGCAACTGTCATTGACTGTTTGGGTTCTTCTACCATTAATTACCACTATTTATCCCTTTATCAAATACAATTATCTGCCACCCATCATATCTATACGCTCCATCGGAGGATCACGCCAGTCTGTTGCAACCCGCACAGCCTTCCTATTTATACAGTATAGCATCACTCTATTGCTTATTATACTATCATTGTATTTCAGCAGTCACCTTCACTTTTTGCAAGATACTCCTCCGGGATTTCGGACAAAGGGCATATTGTATGCTAATCTAGTACCTCTCTCCAAAACTTGGTATTTAGAGAGTGAAGAGCAGAAAAAGAAACACTGGCAAGATGCTCAGAGCATTGAGCAAAAGCTGGCAGAATGTCCCTTCATCGAACAGTGGTTCCGTGGAGAACCGTCACAATGTGGCATCTTAGGAGCAGGAGGCGCAGGCACATCCGTTCTTATAAATGATAAAGACGTGAAACAAAATATGATGCTGATGTGGGTACCCCTTGACTTTTTCAAATTTTATGAGCTACGGATGAAAGAAAATGCATTGCCCGATAAAATTGAAGGACGCAATAAATATCTGGTAGTCATGAACGAGGCTGCCATGAAAGCCTTCGGCTATACGAAACGTGATGAAGCATTTGTCAGGGGAGAGAAAGCACTTTGGATTTCCATGGGCATGGATGGAAATATTATAGAAGGCGGAACATCTCTGATGCCCGTAGAAGCAGTCGTAGAAAACTACTACACCGGACACCTTACTGCTGGTAAGAAGCCTCTTGTATTTATGGTATCTCCCAAGGCAGGTGGTTCGCAATACCAGATAGCCTGTAAAAGCGGAAAAGAGAAAGAGCTCATCTCTTATCTGAAAAAGATCAGACAAGAGATTTTTAATACCGAAGAATTTGACCATCACTGGCTGGAAGAAGATGTGCAGGCACTGTATCGCGAAGATCGGCGTGTGTCAACTGTCTTCACGCTTTTCTCCGCCATTTCCATTTTTGTTTCGGCTTTGGGGCTATTTGGGCTCTCTCTGTTCGATATTCGCCAACGATATCGCGAGATTGCTATCCGGAAAGTAAACGGAGCGCAGTTACGGAATTTATATTCAATTTTATTTCGCAAATATATATGGGTGATAGGAGGGGCAACGCTGCTTACCGCACCATTATCTTACTATTTCATAGATACTTATACAAAAGATTTCGTTGTTAAAGCACCTGTCAGTATATCCATATATGTGATTGCCATACTAACTGTTGCGGGCATTTCATTGGGCACTTTGTTATGGCAGGTGAATAAGGCTGCACGCATTAATCCGGCAAAGATTATGAAAACAGAATAAAAACACATAGAGTATGAAACAAATCTTATTATCGATACGCATGCTATTGCGATTTAAGGTGTATACCTTTGTCAATTTCATAGGGTTAGCAATTAGTCTTGCCTGTGTATTTACCATAACACGATATATTCATCAGGAGAATACAGTAGACCACTGTTATCCGGAATACAAACGGATTTGTTTTATCGAACGTTCTATCAGTGACGGCACCAAAGAACTGTCCGGATACCAATCTGACTTAGAGAAGGATCCGGCAGTAGAACGTTATGCGTCATTCACTCCATGTACCGATTTGGTTATGGATTTTGGGAAACAAGAAATTACTGTAAATGCCCTGTCCATAGACAGTACATTCTTTAGTATTTTTCCTTATTCCATTTATATGGGGAGTGGGAAAATAAAGCGCCCCAACGATGCGCTCATAACTAAAGAGTTTTGGCTTCATTCCCTCAATGGAGTACCCAATCCTATAGGCGTGACTTTTAAAAATTCCGTCGGAAGAAAGTTCCGCATTGTAGGTGTATTGGATACTCAGGAAACCAAAACATCATGGCTACCGGACATGTTTTTATCGGACGAACTGGAAGAATTATGGTTTTCAAATCCGAACTACGCTGTAGTTATGACACCGGGTACGGACATTGCCAAATTGAATGAAAAATACAATAAAGAACAGCCACGAGACGAATGGAGTACATTCCAGACCATGCACTACCAGTATTTACCATTGACAGATTATTATTATACGACCTCCCATGAAAAGTCAGCATTATTCCAACACGGAAATAAAGATTATATTCGTGTATTATGGATTGTTTCCTTTCTGGTAGGTATTATAGGCATCCTAAACTTTACCAATATTTATACAGTCATCATGTCCAAACGCGCCCGGGAGTTTGGTATAAAGAAAGTATATGGAGCAGGTAGAAAAGAAATCTTTCTTCAGATATACATTGAGAATATGCTACTTTCAGGAGCTGCACTGTTTATTTGTTGGTTGATTATTGAAATAACCAGACATTTGTTCTACAATGAGATGTATATTCCTACGAACTCAAATTTAAAGTTTGACCTGAATATATCTCTTCTTATTTTATTTGTGCTTCCATTGCTAACCACATTTTATCCATTTATAAAATTTACTCATAACACTCCGGTTTCTTCCATGCGCGAACTTTCTTCCACGCATTTCTCTGTCCGTTCACGCATGCTTTTTCTTGGCTTTCAATATGTCATCACTATCTATATGATTGTCATGTCGCTTTTCTTTGTACGGCAACTTGAATACATGCTTCATTCCGACCTCGGTTTCCGTACTCATGATGTGATAGAATGCAAGATGTACGTCTTCAAAGGAGGCGGTACGTTCCATGCAAAAGAGAAAGAAGATCTTTTGAAAGAAGGGAAAATACAGCAGGCTAATAAAGAGTTAGTAAACAAACGAATGAGTGAAAGTACATTATTTACTCATTGGAGCAGGATACCAATGCCGCTTCACCAGTTCAAGCCGTCACGTTACGCTCTTAACCGGGCAGAGAATGGTTTCAAACCGGTACTAAGAGCCAGAATGTCTCCACGCTCTATGGAATTATTCGAATTCCAACTACTAGAAGGCAGGTTATGGAATGATTCAATAGATGAAATGTTTACCAAAAACAGTTTTAAATGTATCATCAACGAATCTGCCAAAAAAGTATTTGGCATCAAGGATATTACGCGTGACAAACTTCAGGGTGAAGACAAAAGTTGGGCTTCCAGTAATGTTCCATCCGAGTATAATCCTCCTGTTGAAATCGTGGGAGTTATAAAAGACTTCAACGTCAAGCATTTATCACAGTCCGCCGCTCCCATGATTATCGAATATTTTGATGAAAAATATGAGCTTATTACTGTTACTGCTTCGTATCCGCACGAACGGAGGGCAGAAGCTATCGACTTCTTGCGTAAATTATATGAAGAAGCTACGGGAAGCACTGACTTCGAATATAAACTGATAGAAGATGAGATAGCTTCCATGTACAATGAAGATCGGCGGGGGGGGGGTATCTATTCATTGTTTGCCAAAGTTGCCATTCTTATATCATCCTTGGGACTATTGGCCATTTCATTATTTGATATCCGTCAGCGTTATCGGGAAATAGGCCTGCGTAAAGTAAATGGAGCACAAGGGAAGAACATATATCCTTTACTCATCAAAAAATATCTCTCAGTATTGGGGATAGCATCACTGATAGCTATTCCATTGTCTTCCGGAGCGATAATACTCTATTTAGAAGACTTTGCCCATAAGGCACCCATCACTCCCGATTTATTTATTATAGGCATAGGCGCAACAGCCTTGATATCATTGTTGACTATTATCTGGCAGATTTATAAAGCAGCCAATGTAAATCCGGCAGAAGTGATTAAATACGAGTAAGAGAAAGAAGAATAAAGAAAATAAAGAAAATACAGAAAATACAGAAACCATGATACAGCATTATCTTAAAATAGTCTTTCGGAATATACTGAAACATAAAACACAAAGTATAATCAGTATTGTCGGTCTGGCAATAGGTCTGGCATGCTTTGCCTTATCCACATTCTGGATACAATATGAGATGACATATGATAGTTTTCACAGGGATGCGGATCGCATCTATCTGATACGGACGGATGAAAATCATTTCGGAACACATTATTACAACTTTGTACCCTACGCTTTAGGTGGATATTTAAAAAATTCTTATTCAGAAATAGAAGATTGGTGTGCATTCGAACAGCAATCTTTTTTCACGATGCAGAACAAACAGTTGACGGAATATCCATATATAGCGCCTGACTCTACTTTTATGCGGATGATGGATGTAAAAATTTTAGAAGGCAACAATAATTTCTTATCATCATCATCCAATGAGAAAGAAGTTGCCATTACAGAAGAGATGGCTCGCGATTTATTTGGTACTACAGATGTGATTGGGAAAGAATTGATTTCTGGCAACAACATGAAAGGATATCGTATAAGTGCCGTCATAGACGACTGGGGGAAACATTCTAATTTCAAATATTCTGTTATGGGATGGATGAGCAGTGACGACACTTCATGGGGAAACGGTCGATATAGGATGTTGATAAAAGTGAAACACGGGACAGATATCAACGCACTCATAAAAAAAATGAACCGTAACTTTCCGGAAGAGATGAAGAAAGATAAATATAACTGTAAAACCGGATTTACACGCTTCTACCTGGAACCTATTACCCAATTACGATACGCGGATGAATTTGTCCGTGGTGACGAAACAATCGTACAATTTCGTTACATTGTCTACTTCTCAATAACGGGAGTACTTATCATCTTTTGCGCATTGGTGAATTATTTGACTATTTATAGCGATTGTTTCCGTTCACGTAAGCGTGAGATGGCACTGCGTAAAGTAAACGGAGCTTCCGAACATTCTTTGTTGGCGTTGCTTTGCATGGATTTTCTATTTACTATCTTGCTGGCGTCCATTTTGGGAATGGGCTTCATTGAGTTGCTCAAATCTTGGTTTATACACTATTCCGGAATAGCTGATACAGATATGTCCATCTATGGTTATTGCATATTATACATAGCAGGCATGTCTATATTGGCATATATCATTGCCCTGCTCTCTGTCTACATATTCCGTCGCCGTTCATTGCAACACACGCTCCATCACACAAGCGCCATAGGACGTCTTTTTCGAAGGGGGAGCGTTGTTTTACAACTGATTGTCTGCATCGTTTTCATATTCTGTACAACTATTATGCAAATGCAGCTCTATCATTTACGTAATGTAAATACAGGTATTGATTATCAAAATCGTGCATCTTTAAGTATTTGGATGAATGTGGATATGAATGTTTGGGCCGAAAAAGTAAAGGAACTGCCTATGGTTACAGAAATAGTGAAACCTGTCTATTGGCCTCTAATCAGTATGGGAGCTTATTCTCTTTTTGAGGTAACTTCATGGGATGGCCTGAACGGAACAGCAGATAATCCTATCAGTATAGACCAGTTTTTGGCAGGAGAAGATTTCTTCAAATTCTACAATATGAAGCTATTGGCAGGAGAATGGATCTCGGATAAATCAAAACTCAACGAAGTGAACATCACTGCAACAGCAGCCCGTACTATGGGCTGGACACCGGAAGAAGCTATTGGAAAACGCATCTATTATAATGAAGAAAATACCCAATCTATGACCATAGTAGGGGTAGTGAAAGATTGTGCTTACAGAGCACCTACAAACGATGTACCTAATGCTATATTTGTCAATACAAACAAATTGGAATATATGTGGCCGCGTTGTTTCGTACTTTTCAAATATAAACCGGGAACCTGGGAAGAATGCCGTCGCCGTATTGAGGAGATGCAACTGGCGGAACTTCCCGACCGCAAACTTTTTTTGGATAGTGAAGAAGAACGATACAACAAATACCTGAAATCAGAGGACGCATTATCCGGCCTTTTGAGTTTCTCTTCATTGGTTTGTATTCTGATAGCCGTGTTCGGTATCTATTCCCTGGTCACATTGACTTGCGAACTGCGACGGAAGGAAATAGCTGTCCGTAAAGTGAACGGAGCTACAATCGGCAATATTCTGAGTATTTTCTTTAGGGAATATACTTTGCTTCTGATCATATCTTCACTGATAGCTTTTCCGGTCGGTTATATTATCATGAGACAGTGGATTGAAACTTACAATCGTCAGGTGAATATAGGAGTGTGGCCGTTCATCCTTATATTTATGGGCATTATGATAGTGATTACTCTCAGTATAGGCTGGCGTGTATGGCAAGCTGCACGACAAAATCCAGCAGAAGTGATAAAGAGTGAATAAACGGAGCATAAACATAAAACGCATGGACCTATAACTTGGCAAGTAATGTGATTATGCAAAATAAGCAATGTTCTGCAATGCAAGATTGCTTATTTTGCATAATCACATTGCTTGTTATCGCCTACATTTATACTTTTCACAAGATGTATCTATGTTTTTTCAATAGACGATAAATGATAATCAAGATATATGTCGATAAATTAAAGAAACAAAAACACAGCTTTGCAAAGATTTTTGGAAGCTATTTTAGGGGTCAAAATAGGGTCAGGGTCACTTATAACCCCACCTGATAGTTGTTTTTTCAAGCAAAAACACATAAACTGCTGTATATCAAAAGATTGTCAATTATTCTTGTCCAATAAAAAAGTGTTTCTACATAGATTTTTTATGACAGCATTTTGCACAATACGAACAATCCCGGATTAAGTAAATACTATAAACAAGAAGTTAATATGATCCGTCTCTTTGACTACCTCTTTTTAGTCTGTGTCTTCTTTCCTGCTTAATGCAAATATTTAAGACACAAAAAATGAGAACATGCTACGAAACATTCTTTTTTAAGGAGGGAAGAAGAAAGATGCATCGGCAGATTACCCAGTGTAGACGGGACTAATTTCAATGCATTAGTACTAAGAGTCATATTTTTCTTTACATCCCCTTAAAATGCTTCTTCATCTGTTGTGGGGATTCGGGGTTATAGGTGACCCTGACCCTATTTTGACCCCTATTTTTCCCTTTTAGAAGATATAACATATTGATATACAATAATAAATAATAAAAAGATACTTCTCGTTACGAAATTATTCAATATACAATTTTGAGAGAAAAGTGAAAGACGTTTTCTATAACTTATAAACAAATAACTTTACATTTAATACTATATTCCTCTAGTATTTATATCCCCAATATATTCTCTCTTCTTTGAAAACCTTTCCAATAATTGAGAGTTCAATGTAGATAATGTGCGAATATGCACTATTTTTGTGCAGTATAGCACACCGAATTTATATTTAAGAAATTAATATATACCTAATATACAATCAGTTATATCTTTGGCATAAGATTTGAAAATTAAGTATTAAGAATCCTATAAAAGTCATCAAGAATCAACAACAGATAAGTAAATATAAACTATGATACAACATTACTTTAAGATAGCATTTCGTAATGTACTGAAATACAAGACACAAAGTGTTATCGGCATCTTTGGTCTGGCAGTAGGCTTCACTTGTTTCGCCCTTGCCAACCTGTGGATACATTATGAAATGACGTATGACGCTTACCACGAAGGAGCCGACCGAATGTATATTCTTTGCAAAGAAAGTGTATTTGGAGTAAACGGATATTCCACTTCTATGCCATACCCAGCATCGACTGTTCTGAAAAACGATTTCCCTGAGGTGGAAGCTGCATGCGCCTATACCAGATGGGGACAAAAAGTAGATCTTAAAGCAAATGGTCGGACGGTGGAAACTAATGATCTACAGGCAGACTCCTGCTTCATGAAAATGTTCAATATATCCATTCTATCAGGAAGTATGGACTTTATGTATTCCAATGACAAGATAGCCTTGACTGAAGATGTAGCTATGCAATTGTTCGGTTCAACGAATGTACTGGGCAAAGAAGTTAAAAACTATAATGACGATACACTGACGATTTGTGCCATTCTCTCAAGCCTCAATCACAGTAATCTGTCATTCGGTTACTGGGGACAGGGAGAATACTTTCGCAGCTGGCAGAATGATTGGAATAATGGAAGTTTCGAAATCATTATCAAGTTACGTAAAGGGACTGATCCGATAGCCTTTCAGAAGAAACTTGCTGCAAATGAAACAAAAGCCGATCCGAGAGATCCCCGCAGAGTGTTCGAGGGTATCCGGCTAATACCACTCGACAAGTATCATTATTCATCAGTTAACAGGAACCCATCTTTCCAATTCTACTATTTGATACTATTCTCTGTGGCCGGAGGTTTAGTGATTCTTTGTTCCCTGTTCAATTATCTCTCTCTGTTCATCACTCGCATGAAGATACGTAGCCGTGAAATAGAACTGCGTAAAGTATGCGGTTCCTCCATCGGGGGGCTATTTATTCTACTTTCTGTGGAGTACCTATACATCATATTTTTATCCGGCGTATTGGGGATGGCTTTGGTTGAAACGGCTTTACCCGCCTTTAAGAAAATGTCCGGGGTATCCGGAAATATTTATGGAGAATCTCTTCTCTATTTTGTAGGGATTCTTTTACTGTCTTTATTTCTGTTAGTGCCATTCGCCATCAGACGGTCGCGCATACGAAATAGCGGAAACAAGTACGCACTCCGTAAAATAAGTATTGCATTCCAATTGGCGATAGGGATTCTTGTCACGTTCTGCATAATAGTGATGATGAAGCAAATCTATTTTCTTACGAATGTAGATTTAGGATGGGAAAGAAAGAATATAGCTTCTATCAATCTTTTATATCCGGACAATGATTTTGAAGCCATTGCTGATAAGATCAGGCAATTCTCATGTACAAGGGAGGTGGTGACCGGACATTGTTGCCTATTGCCTAAATCATCAGGCTTTTCACAGACTTTCGATAATTGGGACGGAAAAGAAGATGCGACGAAGAGTATAGATATGCTATGTCTGTGGAATTGTGAAAAGACAGTGTCCTTCTACAATCTGAAATTGCTGGAAGGGGAGATAGTAAAGCCGACAGAAACGAATAGCATAATGATTAATGAATCGGCCGTAAAAGCACTTGGAATGAGCGACCCGATTGGAAAGAAACTTTATCAGAAGGGCAGAACATGGACCATTGTAGGTATGATTAAAGACTTCCACATCACGGCACCGACAGAACCGGTGCAACCCTATACTTTGGTTGCAGTGGATATTCTTAAGGATATAGGATTTTCTTTAGGAAAAGGACAAATCTTAATTAAGTTTCATGATGGTAAATGGAAAGAACTGAGAAACCGGATAGACAGCATATTCAGTCGGGAGTATCCGGAAGTGAGATATAGATTATACAACACAGCAGAAGAATATGCCGGATATCTTAAGTCCGAAGATGCACTGATAAAGTTATTGAGCTTTGTTGCCATGGTTTGTGTACTTATTGCTGCTTTCGGTATCTTTTCTCTGATTACTTTGAGTTGCGAGCAAAGACGCAAAGAGATAGCCGTTCGTAAGGTGAATGGAGCCACAATCCGGAATATTCTAATTATGTTTATAAAGGAATACATACTTCTGCTCATTATTGCGGCTGTCATCGCATTCCCAATAGGGTATGTCCTGATGAAACGTTGGCTTGAAAACTATATAGAACAGACCACAATTAATGCCTGGATATATTTAGTCATAGCCGGTGGCATAGCCATAATTATCTTTGCATGTATCGGCTGGC